>DATNNK010000191.1:0-5823 GCA_035601875.1 Casimicrobiaceae bacterium
CGAGCGTCAGCGCGTCATAGATCTTGGGCAGATGCTCGCGTGAAAACTCCACGTCGATCACCGCGCCGATGCATTGGACGATGGTTCCTTCTTTCATGATGCCTTCCCCGATTCAAGAATCATTTTTCATACCGCCGCCGCCCCCGCGACGATCTCCGAAATTTCCTTGGTGATCGCCGCCTGCCGCGTCTTGTTGTAGATCAATTGCAGCTCATCGATGATCGTACCCGCGTTGTCCGACGCAGCCTTCATCGCGACCATGCGCGCACTCTGCTCCGACGCGATGTTCTCGTTGGCGGCCTGGAAAATGACCGATTCGATGTAGCGCGTGAGCAGTCCCTCGAGCACCGTCTTGGCGTCCGGCTCATAAATGTAGTCCCATGGGTACTCGCGCTTTTCGACCTCGCCTTCGAGGTCGGCGATGGGAAGTATCTGGCTCTCGACCGGCGTCTGCTTCATGGTGTTTTCGAATCGCGTCGCGACCAGATGCAATTGATCAATCTGCCCGGCAATGTAGGCGTCGAGCTGAACCTTTACCGGACCGATCAGCTTGTCGAGGTGCGGGCGGTCACCGAGCCCGACGACATGTGAGACGACGTTTGCCTTCAGCCGGTTCATGAAGCCGAGGCCCTTGTTGCCGATGACGCTGACCTGCACGCCCACACCCTTTGCCTGCCACGATTTGATCTTGGAAAGCGCGAGGCGCAAGGCGTTGGTGTTGAGACCTCCGCAGAGGCCCTTGTCCGACGTGATGACGATGAGCCCGACGTTCTTCGGCTCGCCCCGTTTGACCACAAAAGGATGGCGATATTCCGGGTTGGCATGCGCGAGATGACGCGCGATCGCGAGCATGCGGCTCACATAGGGGCGCGAAGCGCGCATACGCTCCTGGGCCTTTTTCATCTTCGAGGCCGCAACCATTTCCATCGCCTTGGTGATCTTGCGCGTGTTTTGCACGCTCTTGATCTTGTTGCGGATTTCTTTTGAGCCCGCCATGGGGAGTCCTAGAACGTGCCGTTTTTCTTGAAATCTTCGATGGCGGCGGACCAGGCCTTCTCGGCTTCGGCGTCCATGTCCTTGGTTTGCTCGAGCTTGTCGATCAGCGCGCGGTATTTACTCTTGATGAATTGCCGCAATCCGGCTTCGAACGCGAGCGCTTTCTCGACCGGAACGTCGTCGTAATAACCCTTGGTCACCGAAAATAGCGTCAGCGCCTCCTCGGAAACCGACAGCGGCGAATATTGCGGCTGCTTCATGAGCTCAGTGACCAGGCGCCCGCGATCGAGTTGCCTGCGTGTGGCCTCGTCGAGGTCAGACGCGAATTGAGCAAACGCGGCGAGCTCGCGATACTGAGCCAGCGACAGACGCACGCCTCCGCCCAGCTTCTTGATCACCTTGGTCTGAGCCGCGCCGCCGACGCGCGATACCGAAATGCCGGCATTGATCGCCGGCCGGATGCCGGCGTTGAAAAGATCGGTCTCCAGAAAAATTTGTCCGTCGGTAATCGAAATCACATTGGTCGGTACGAACGCGGTCACGTCGCCCGCCTGCGTTTCGATGATTGGAAGCGCGGTCAGCGAACCCGTCTTGCCCTTCACCGCACCCTTGGTGAAGCGCTCCACCCATTCCGGATTGCAGCGTGCCGCGCGCTCCAGCAGCCGCGAGTGCAGGTAAAAAACGTCGCCCGGATATGCCTCGCGTCCCGGAGGGCGGCGGAGCAAGAGCGAGATCTGACGGTACGCCCACGCCTGCTTGGTCAGATCGTCGTAAATGATCAGCGCGTCCTGCCCTCGATCGCGAAAGTATTCGCCCATGGAGCAGCCGGAATAGGGCGCGATATATTGCATCGCCGCCGACTCGGATGCCGAGGCGGCGACCACGATCGTGTACTCCATCGCGCCATGTTCCTCGAGTTTTTTCACCACGTTCATGATCGATGACGCCTTTTGCCCGATCGCGACGTAGACGCAGAAGAGTTCCTTGCCTTTCTGATTGATGATGGTATCGACGGCGACCGCGGTCTTGCCGGTTTGCCGGTCGCCGATGATGAGCTCCCGCTGACCGCGTCCGATCGGCACCATCGCGTCGATCGACTTGAGCCCCGTCTGCACTGGCTGCGCCACGCTCTGGCGCCACATCACGCCGGGGGCGACCTTTTCGATGACATCCTTTTCCTTGGCGTTGATCGGTCCCTTGCCATCGATCGGCCGGCCAAGCGCGTCGACGACCCGACCGATCAGCTCGGGCCCGACCGGCACTTCGAGAATGCGGCCGGTGCACTTGACCGTATCGCCTTCCGAAATATGCTCGTACTTGCCAAGGATCACCGCGCCGACGGAATCGCGTTCGAGATTCAGCGCCAGGCCGAAGGTGTTGTCCGGAAACTCGAGCATCTCGCCCTGCATCGCGTCGGACAATCCATGCACGCGACAGATGCCGTCGGTAAGGGACACGACCGTGCCTTGCGTCCGCACTTGCGCGCCGACGTCGAGGTTCTGGATCTTGGTCCTGATGAGCTCGCTGATTTCCGATGGATTCAACTGCATGATTTTTCCTTGCGCCTTCCCGTAATGGGTCGCGTTATGTTCTGGGTCACGTTTGGATCACTTGGCCAACGTTCGGATCAAACTCGCAGCTGGCTGCTCATAGCCTGGAGCTCGCCGCGAACCGAGGCATCGATGACCGTGTCGCCGACCGTGACCCGCGCCCCGCCAATCAAAGTCGGATCGACGCTTACCGTTGCCTCGATTTTCTTGCCAAAGCGCTTTTCCAGCGCCGCCTTGAGCGCGCCGAGCTGCGCCTCGTCGACCGGGAACGCACTGACAATGTGTGCCCGGGCCACGCCGTCGGCGCCATCCTTGAGGGTGTCGAACAAGCGTCGGATGTCCGGCAATGCGGCGATGCGATCGGATTCCAGCAGCACGCGAACGAAGCTCTTTCCTTCCGCGCTGAGGGCGTCGCCGCAAAGCGAGAGCAGCAGCGATTCCTTGGCCGCGTTGTCGAGCCTGGGATTGTCGAGCGCGGTGTGCACCGTGGGATCGCTCGCGACGTTGCTCGCCATCTTGAGCATCTCGGCCCACCGAGGCAGCGCGTTTTGCTCGCGAGCGAGCGAGAACGCGGCTTCGGCATAGGGGCGGGCGATGGTGACTTGCTCTGCCATGGCGTCCGGCTAGAGCTGTTTTTGCAGCGCGCTCAGGAGATCGGCGTGTGCCTTGGCGTCGACTTCGCGCTTAAGAATCTTTTCGGCGCCGGCGACGGCAAGCTCGGACACCTGCGCGCGCAGCGACTCCTTGGCGCGATGCACTTCCTGTTCGATCTCCGCCTTGGCCGCGGCCAGAATGCGGTCGGCCTCGGTCTTGGCGTCGGTGCGCGCCTGCTCGACCGCTTCGCTTTTCAGCTTTTCCCCCTGCGCGACGATGTCCGACGCGCGGGTCTTGGCATCGACCAACATCTCAGCGATCTGTTTTTCGGCCTTGACGAGACTGTGACGGCCTTCCTCGCCGGCAGCCAGCCCGTCGGCGATCTCCTTCTGCCGGGTCTCGATCGCCCGCATCAGCGGCGGCCAAATGAACTTCGCGGTGAACAGGATGAACGCGAAAAACGCGACCGCCTGCATCAACAAGGTCAGGTTGATGTTCATGACTGGTCCTCTGTGTCCCTTATCGCAGAGTCGGTTGACGCCCGATTACTTTAGGCCCGCCGGAATGAGCGGATTGCCGAACGCAAAGAGCATCGCGATACCCAAGCCGATGATGAACGAGGCGTCGATCAGGCCGAGGAGCAGGAACACTTTTGCCTGCAACGCCGGAATCATTTCCGGTTGGCGCGCGGCGCCTTCGAGAAATCGCGAGCACATGATGCCCACCCCGACGCAAGCGCCCAGCGCCCCCAGGCCGATCATGAGACCTATGCCGATGCCCGTGTATGCCTGGATCTGCGCGACCAGTTGCAGCTTGTCCATTTTGCTTTCCTTTCTGAACGGAGGTTGGACGATTGGATAAGGGATATCCGCGAATCAGTGATGTTCGTGCGCCATCGAGATGTAGACGACCGTCAGCATCATGAAGATATAAGCCTGCAGCACGACGATCAGGATGTGAAAAATCGACCAGCCCAGGTGCAGAATGGCGCCCGCGACGACGCCTGCCACGCCGGTCGCGGCCCAGAGCCCGATCAATAGGAAAATGATCTCGCCTGCGTACATGTTGCCGTATAGCCGCAGCGAGTGCGAAAGCGGTTTGGACACATACTCGATGGTGTTGAAGAGCAGGTTGAAGATGGCCAGGAGCGGCGCAGCCCACAGCGGCTTGATGCCGAAGGGCGTGCTGGCCAGCTCCTTGATCCAGCCGAAGAGGCCTTTGTTCTTGATGCTGTAGAAGATCATCATGCCGAACACCGAGAGCGCCAACGCGAACGTTGTATTGACGTCCGCGGTCGGGACGCCGCGCCATTCATGCTGGTGAAAGATGTTCTGATAGATCCACGCCATGATGTCGACGGGCAGAAAATCCATGGCGTTCATGAACAACACCCAGACGAACACCGTCAGGGCAATGGGGGCGACAACACGGTAGTCGTGGTGAAAGAGGCTTCGCACCTGGTCGTTGACGAACCGCACCGAAATCTCCACGAAGGCCTGGGTTTTCGAGGGAACGCCTGTGGTCGCCTTGCGTGTTACCAGCCAGAGAAAGCCGAAGACGACGACACCAAGAATCAGCGAGGTGATGATGGTGTCGTAATGAAGGGTCCAGAAACCGCCCGACTCCCGGACCGGCTCGGCGAGAAACGTCAGGTGATGCTGAATGTAGGACGTCGCGTCGGGTGCTTGTTCGTCGGCCATTTGCAGTCTTCTATTTGCAGCTTTCTATTTGCAGCACCGATCGTCAGTCGCGGATCAGAATCGCCGCCTGAGTCACCAGCACCGTGACGACAAACGCGGCAAAAAAAACCGCATGGACCACATCCGCATACATCGTGAGAACCAGCCAGAGCTGGACAACGATCAGCAAGATCTTGATTGCCTCGGCGCGGAAAGCAGTCACCACCGTTGCCGCCGCCGAGGCAGGGTTCGCAAGCCCCACCACCATAGCGTAGACAGCGCCCGCCGCCAGATTGGTGATTCCCCCGAGCAAGCCGGAAAGCGCGCCGTGCCATCCCCACCCGAGGCTTCCCCCCACGGCGATTATCCCAGTGGCGATAAGCTGCCAGCCTGCGACGCGTCGCAGAGGGTAACGAAATGGCGAACGGCCGGAGACGGAATCGGGCACTGCGGATTCATGCAAACTTTTGGATTATAGGGTTTTTTGCGGCGGCGCGTCAACGAATGTTGCGCCGCATATATAGCGCTGCACCGCACACGTTTATCCTCCGGAAAGTGCACACACGATCATCACTTCTGCCGCACCGTCCAAGGCCGGATCCAAGTTCTTCGCTTGCACGCCGTCGACAAAGAATTTGATGTGCCGGCGAATGCGTCCCTGCTCGTCGATGATCCGAAAGCGCAGTCCCGGAAACCGTCGATCGAGATCGGCGAGCAAGCTGCCGAGCGTGAGTCCGTCGGCGCTCACCGCTGCGGCATTGGCGGTGTAATCTCGCAGCGGTCCGGGAATGAGAACGCGCATCGGCGATCAGCTTCGAGCATTCGCGGTGCGCGTTGCTTGGGGCGTGACCACGTTCATGCTACCTCGACGGCGTACACGTGCGGCAGATGCGCGGCGAGACATTTCCAAGTGCGTCCTTCATCGCGGCTGCCCCAAATCTCTCCGCTGCTGGTGCCAAAGTAAACGCCGACCGGAGATCCCTGATCGGCGGTCATCGCCTGCC
>DATNNK010000192.1:0-3709 GCA_035601875.1 Casimicrobiaceae bacterium
GGCGGACCTCGGGCTCAAGGTGACTCTGGTGGAGCGCTGGCAGGAACTGGGGGGCGTGTGCCTCAACGTCGGCTGCATCCCCTCCAAGGCATTGCTGCACGCGGCGAAGGTCATCGAGGATGCGCAGGAGATGAGCGGGCGCGGCATCGCCTTCGGCGCACCGCAGATTGATCTGCCGCGGCTGCGAGCCTGGAAGAGTTCAGTCGTCGGCAAGCTGACCGGGGGGCTGAAGATCCTGGTGAAGCAGCGCAAGGTCGAGGTGCTGCGCGGTACCGGGCGCTTCGTGAGCGCCAACGTGCTCGAAGTGATGGGGGCGAGCGGCTCGCAGCGTATCCGGTTCGATCAATGCATCATCGCCGCGGGTTCCGAACCGGTGCGCCTGCCGGGATTACCGCAGGATCCGGGAATTCTCGACTCCACCGAGGCGCTCGAGCTGCCGGAGTCCTCGGGCGGTTTGCTGGTGGTGGGCGGCGGCATCATCGGGCTGGAACTGGCCTGTGTGTTCGACGCGCTGGGCCGTCGCGTGAGTGTGGTGGAGCTGACCCCGCAGCTCATGCCCGGATGCGACCCGGACCTGGTGCGCCCGCTCGAGCGGCGCATTCGCGCGCGCTACCAGCAGATCCTGCTGGGCACCAGCGTGGCGGCCATCGAGCGCGAGTCCGGCGGGCTGCGTGTGAGTTTCGCGGGCGAGAAGGCGCCACCCCCGCAGACTTTCGAGCACGTGCTGGTGGCCGTCGGCCGCGTGCCAAACGGCAAGACCCTGAGCGCGGAGCTGGCGGGGGTGAAGGTCTCGGAACGCGGCTTCATTCCCGTCGACCGGCAGATGCGCACCAACGTGCCGCACATTTTCGCGATTGGCGACGTCGCCGCACCGCCGCTGCTGGCTCACAAGGCCATGCACGAGGGCAAGGTGGCCGCGGAAGTCGCCGCCGGCCACAAGCGCGCGGCAGACTGGCGCGTGATTCCTTCGGTGGCCTACACCGATCCGGAGATTGCCTGGGTGGGGCTCACCGAGACCGACGCGCGCGCCAACGGCACCGCGTTCAGGAAGGGCGCATTCCCCTGGGTAGCGAACGGCCGCTCACTCTCGCTCGGCCGCGAGGAGGGTTTCACCAAGCTGCTGTTCGATCCTGACAATCACCGCGTGCTGGGCGGCGGCATCGTGGGCAGTAACGCCGGTGAGCTGATCAGCGAGATCGCACTGGCGGTGGAAAGCGGTTGCGACGCCGCCGACATCGGGCTCACGATTCATCCGCATCCCACGCTCACGGAGACGATTGCGGGGGCGGCCGAGGCATTCGAGGGCACGCTGACCGATCTGTATCTGCCGAAGAAGTAACACCGGCTACGAGCCCGCACGACTCTGTTTCATGTCAGTGAGATACGCGCGCGGTGTGACGTAGACGTGCCGAGCGTCCGAGACTGACCCGCAATGGCCGTTCGCGACCGACTGCTTTGGGGAAGGCTACTCACCCGCGTGAGGCGTCACGACCCACGGCTACTCCGGAAGATTCATCTTCCGAAGGAACGCCTGATAGCGAGGGTCGGCCTCAAGTTTCTTTAGGAGCGGATCGCCCTTGATAAAATATAGATCTTGATCCCGCGCGTCGTAGGCTCGGTCCAACCACTCGAACGCACGATCCTTTTCGCCGCGAAAGGCGTATACACGCGCGATTTCGGAGGGCCAGGAGGGCCCGTTGTGGCGAATCGCCTCGGCGAGTTGCGCATCTGATTCGGCTTTGCGCCCGGTTGCGAAATAGACCATCGCGGAGCCCTCCAGCTCGCCATCGTCCAGCGTCTCTTTGCGATACTCGGTCAGCGCTGCCTCGTGACGGCCCTGAAGCAGCAGAGCCGTGCCCAGGAAATATTGGCCAGCACCCCATCCCGGTGCGATCTGCAGCGCGCGGCGAAACGACTTCTCCGCTTCAGCGAAGTCACCGGAACCCAAGTAGATTTGGAATCCGGGCGACCCCTGCGCATCCGCGTCAAGCGGGTCTAGCTCGATGGCCTCGACCGCGAGTTGCCGGGCCTCATCCCATTGGCCGCGTGCCGCCGCCAATCGGGCTGCGGTCTGTACGCCATAACTCTCACGCGGGCCCAGGGCGAACGCCTGTTTCAATTCTCGATCGGCGCCAGCCCAGTCCCAGTCATGGTGCGTATGAATCTCTGCCATCGACACGTGAGGTGTGGGGCTCTTTGGGTCCAATCGCTGCGCGCGAAGCGCAGCCTCGCGCGATCGCTCATATGCGACCCGTGGCGGCAACCAGCCCTCCGACCCGATAAAAGCATAGGTCCTCGCGAGGCCAATCGCGGCCGGCGCAAACGTCGGGTCCAGAGCTAACGCCCTGTGGAAATTAGCTAAGGCAGCCTCACAACCCTCCCGCGTGGAACGGGCTAGGGATTGCAGGCCGCGCAAGTACGCGTCGAGGGCTTCTGGCGACTTGACCGAGGAACGAGGTGCAGTGTCGACCTCGACGGCGATCTGCAACGCGCGCGCGAGCTCGGCCGCAATGGTGTCTTGCACATGGATGATGTCGATCATGTCGGAGTCGAAACCGTCCGACCAACGTTGCGAACCGGTACGCGCGTCCACGAGCTGCGCGGCGACGCGGACGCGCCCAGCGTCTCTGCGAACACTGCCCTCCACGAGGTAGGCAACGCCGAGCGCGGCTCCGATGCTGGCAGGGTCTGTGTTCTTGCCCTTGAACTGGAAGGACGATGTGCGACCGACAACCCGCAGGCCCGGCACTTTGGCTAGCCGATCGAGCACCTCCTCGGCGATCCCATCGGCAAAATACTCCTGATCCTTCTTCTCGCTCATGTCCGCAAATGGCAACACGGCGATCGACTTACCACTCATGGCAGCTACCGAAGAAGTCGCGGTAGGTGCCGCAGCGGCTGCCTCGTGTCCGGGTGGCACGCCGCGCTTCGACGGCCAGAACTTGTCTGCCAACAGCGCGGCGAGCGCCACCACGACGAAGACGGTTCCGGCTGCAAGCAGAATCCAGTTAAAACGCAACTTGGGATGGGCCGCTCGCGCTGTAGCGGCTGACTCTTCAAGAGGGCCAGCGGGAGCGTTCCGCGGCGCGGTGCGCGCGGGATCGCGGATGTCGTCGATCAGCTTGGCGTAAGCGGCCTCCATGCTCCCCGTTTGAGCCTCGACCCACTGCGATTCACTGAGGAAGTACTCGAGCGCAGGGGTCAGCGGAGCAGCATCGATGCGCAATGCAATAATCGGGCGCTTCTTGGACGAAGCACGCTCGATCTCTTTGCCGACGTGTGAGGACGCGATGGCGCTTTCCGACAACACCAGTACGAAGACCTTGGCACCGCTGATCGCGCGAACGATCGCATCGGCGTACAGCGCTCCGGCTTTTACGTCGCGCGGCGCGATCCAGCACGGCAGGCTCACTGCCTCGAGTGCCGCGCATAACTTCTCCGCGACGGCAACGTTCTGTGACGCGTAACTAATGAACACCTTGTTGACCGGGCCTGCTGCACCCGCCGTGTAAGGCGCTGAACCATTTGCGTTTTCTGATTCGCCGACGCCAGTCATGCCATAGACTCTACCTTAGTCGAGCGTGAGGTTGGGCGGGGGAAGAAACTTGATACGGGCGGATGTACACGCAAGGTACCCGTTCGGGATCCAGACGGCCATCGAACTTCTTGATCATCCGATCACAGGCCTCCAGATCCCTTTTGGTCCCCT
>DATNNK010000193.1:0-3626 GCA_035601875.1 Casimicrobiaceae bacterium
GAAAGTCCTGCGCTTTTCTATATCCAGCTCCCGGACCGGGCGACCGGTGCCTGTCCGCCGAATACGCGTGCCATTTTTCGCTTTCTCAACAACGTGAATGGACTGCACCACCGCTACACGGCGGAGGTCGATGTGCGAGATTCGATCATTCAGGATCGTGGGTGGACGCAAGAAGGCTACGGCAACCCGCCGTCGCAGACCGTCATGTGCTCACCGATCAGCTGACATACCTGTCTACTTGTCGTCTGTCTGGTCGGGTATGTGCACGCCGAACTCATCATCCTCGCAGGCGAGTTCGAAGTAGTCTTCGGTATCGGTCGGATACAAAACCGTCGGCAGCAGCGTTTCCTTGAGTTCTCTGCTCTTGATCGGACTTTTCGGCTCCATATATTCTCCATGGCAGTGACAGAAGGTACGCTCGCTTCCCGGTATCTTTGAATCGCAGGGAAAGCGACGTTCCCTGGTGCACAACAATACCCGACCAATATGACCGCGATTTGACGCGACCTTCAACCCTGGCGGTGCAGCCTCCGATCGATCTGCAGCAGCAGGGTGCTGACCGCCGCTGCGAAGACGACGATCAGCAGCGTCACCGACATGACGAGCTCGATGTTGTGCAGGCCGATCCCATTCATCAGCAGGTAACCCAAGCCCCGCTGGGACGCGAACATCTCGGCAAGCAGCGATCCGATCAACGTGAGCGAGAATCCGACGCGCAGGCCGGTGAAGATCTCGGGTATCGCCGCCGGAAACAGGATCCAGCGCACCATCTGCGGTCGCGATAGCTTCAGCACGTGGCCGGTCTTGAGCAGGATCGGCCGGGTATTGCGCACGGCGCCCAGGGTAAAAAGTATGATCGGTATGGTGCCGTGCAGTACCCCGAACGCAACCTTGGCGGACAGGCCGAGCCCGAACGCCAAAAGGAGGATCGGATACAGCGTGAGCTTTGGAATGGCGTACACGGTCACGATCATCGGCTCGAGAGCGTCGCCGGACAGTCGATCGAAGCCGAGCCAGAAGCCCACCAATAGGCCGATCACCACCGACAACACGAAGGCGATGGCGAACGCGCGCATGGTATCGAAGAGGTGCATTCTGAAATCCTCGCCCGTCACAAGCTGCGCCGTGTAGCGCAGCGTTGCGAGCGGCGATGACAACGCGGTATCGCCGACCGCCCAGTACATCGCCTGCCAGAGCGCAAACAGCACCGCGACGAGCAGCAGCGCGTTGCGCCCTCCGTGTCGCCGCCGTTCACTCATCGCGCACCTCGGCGGGCCAGCAGCGTCTTCTCCCAGCGCGTCAACACCGTGTTGATCGCGATCGACGCAAGCAGGATCAGGACGATCAGTGGATACATCGTCGCGTTGTCGAAGTTGTTGTACGCAAAGTTGATCTCGTAGCCGATTCCGCCGCGCGAGAGGATGAATTCGGAGCCGATGATGCCGATGAAGGCGTACGCGACCGCGAGCTTCACGCCGGTGAGAATGTACGGCCCCGCGGCCGGAAGTGTGAGCCGGAGCGCAGTATCGATCGGAGTAAGGCGCATGATGCGTCCGGTCTTGAGCAGCACCGGCGGCACGCGGTCGAGCCCGTTCAAGGTGTTGACGATCATCGCCACCACCCCGAGCATGAATGCGATCAGGATCTGCGGCAGATCGCCCAGCCCGAATACGACGATGAAGAAGGGATAGAACGCGAACACCGGCACCGCGTAATAGGTGGCGAAGAGCGGGTCCAGCGTATCGCGCAAAGCGCGAAGGCGATGGAGGAGGGCTGCCGCCACCACGCCAACCCCGAGGGCGAGCACCAGCGCGAGCAGCGTGTTGGTCAGCGTCTTCCAGATGGCGCCGTTCATTTTGCCCGACGCGAGCAGGCGATACAGGTCCCTCGCGATCAGGTGCGGCGGCTGCATGGTGATCTTGTCGATGACGCCGGTCAGGCAGAATATCTCGAGCAAGGCAATCGCGCCGGCGATGACCGCGAGCCGGTACGCGAGCAGGCGCTTCATGCGTCTGCAGCCGGTTTCGGCACGGCGCGACCTATGGTCTTCAGCGATTCCTCGCGCAGCGTCTTCCACAGCCGCGCGGTGATCGCTCCGAATTCGCTGCGCTCGACGATGCGGCTGTCGCGTTCGCGCGGCCAGTTTGTCTCCACGACGTCGATCAGGCGCCCAGGGCGCGCCGACATCACGCCGATCCGGTCGGCGAGCATCGTCGCTTCATCGAGCGCGTGCGTGATCAGAAATACCGTCGCACCGGTCGCGCGCCACATGAGCAGGAGCTCGTCGCCCATCAGGAGGCGGGTCTGCTGGTCGAGCGCGCCGAATGGCTCGTCGAGAAGAATCAACCGCGGCTGCATCACCAGGGTCCGTGCGATGCATACGCGCTGACGCATGCCGCCGGAAAGTTGCGCAGGATAGCTCGTCGCGAAATCCGAGAGTCCGACGAGCCGCAACGCGTCGCGTACGCGCGCGTCGCGTTCATCCTTCGGGAGCTTGGACCGGCGCAGACCGAACGCCACGTTCTCGGTGACGTCGAGCCACGGCAAGGAGGCGTCTTCCTGGAACACGACGCCGATGCTGTCGGGGGCTTCGCCGGCGATGCTCCGCCCCTCGAACTCGACGCTGCCCTGCGTTGCCGGAGTCAAGCCGGCGATGATCTCGAGCAGCGTCGATTTGCCGCAACCCGAAGGTCCGACCACGGCGAAGAATTCGCCCCGCCGCAGCTCGAGGTCGATCGGCCCGAGCGCGTGAAGCGCGGCCGTCGTCGGGCTCGCTGGAAACGTCTTGCTGACGTTGGAGAGCGCGACCTGGGCCGTCACGACGCGCCCCGAATCACACGCGTTATCTCAACGTCTTCAGATCGTCCGGGAGGAAGCGCGTGTCGATGATCTTGCTGTAATCGACCTCGCCGGTGATGGCGCCCACCGAGCGCTGGGCTTCGATCATGCGCTTCAAGCCCTCGAGATGGATCTCACCCTCGCCCCAGTAGGGCACGCCCTTGGTCATGCTCGTGGTGAGATTGCGTACCGCGCTTCGCGCCACTGCGGGCTCGATGTTGTACTGCTTGGCGACGATCTCCGCGGCCTCGTCGGGGTGCTCGCGCATGAAAATGACCGCCTTGCGCCGCGCGCGAATGACGGCGCGGATGAAGTCGCCGCGCTTCTCGGCCATCTCGACCGTGGTCACGCCGACGACATTGTCGAGCGGCGGCAGCACGTCGCTGGCGACGATCACCGCACGATACTTGTCCTTGTACTTCGACCAAAGCGGCTCGGTGATGGGCACGATGTCGATCTGACCCGAGTCCAGGGCAGCGATGCCCTCGCCGAAGCCGCCTGTCTTCACAAGCTCCGCATCCTCGGGCTTGTAGCCCGCGATCTGCAGCAGCATCGCCGCGAGCGCCTGGCTGGTCGAGCGCGGATTGGTGTACCCGATTTTCTTGCCTTTGAGGTCCTTGATGCTCTTGATCGGCGAATTCGGTTTCACCGCCCACACGAATTCCGCCACGGTGAGCGCGTTGTCGCTGACGATCTTGAGGTCCGCGCCGGCGAGGATGGCGGACACCACCACACCGGGGTTCACTTCGCCGTAAGGAACGCCGCCACCGGCCAGCATGTTGCGCAAT
>DATNNK010000194.1:0-5061 GCA_035601875.1 Casimicrobiaceae bacterium
CGACGCGCCGATCGGTACGCTCGCGTGTGGCAGGTTCGGTACTTCGAGCAGCCAATCGCGCAAGTCGGACTGGATGACGCTGAGCTCGGACTCGAGCGCCTTGAGCTCCTCGCCGAGACCGGCGACTTCGGCCATCAGCGCCTTCGCGTGCTCGCCGCGGCCTTTGGCGGCGCCGATTTCCTTGGAGACGGCATTGCGCCTGGCCTGCAGCTCCTGGGTGCGGGTCTGGACCGACTTGCGACGCGCTTCGGTCGATTCGAATCGGGCCACATCGAGCACGTAGCCTCGTGTTTTCAGGCGCGCCGCGACCGCGGCCGGATCGTTGCGCAAAAGCTGGATGTCGAGCATCGGCCGATTCTAGCAAAGGCGAACCGTTGAGCTCTGCACACTAAGACTTGCCTTCGTCCTTGGATCGCGCCGCTGCGTCACGATCGCGGAGCGCGGCAAGTCGCTCGCCGATCTTCGCCTCGAGCCCGCGTTCGGTAGGGAGATACCACCGCGCGGCCTCCATGCCGTCAGGAAAATAGTGCTCGCCGGCGGCGTAGGCGTCTTCCTCGTTGTGCGCGTAGCGGTAGTCCTTGCCGTAACCGAGATGCTTCATCAGCGGCGTCGGCGCGTTGCGCAGGCGCAGCGGCACCGGCCGCGATCCATCGTTGGCGATGAAGGCGCGGGCGGCGTTGTAGGCAACGTATAGCGCGTTGCTCTTGGCCGCACAGGCGAGGTAGATGACCGCCTCGGCCAGCGCGAGCTCGCCTTCGGGTGTTCCCAGGCGCTCAAAGGTCGCCACCGCGTCGAGCGTGATCTGAAGGGCGCGCGGGTCGGCGAGGCCGATATCCTCACTTGCCATGCGTATCATGCGCCGGCCGACATAAAGAGGATCGGCACCGCCGTCGAGCATGCGGCAGAACCAGTATAGCGATGCGTCCGGGTCGGAGCCGCGCACCGACTTGTGCAGGGCCGAGATCTGATCATAGAAAGCTTCTCCGCCCTTGTCGAAGCGGCGCATGCTGCGGGTGATCGTTGCCTCGACGAACGCCAGATCGATGTCGCTCTTGCCCGCGTCCTGGGCCGCGACGCCGAGCTGCTCCACCAGATTGAGCAGGCGCCGTCCGTCACCATCAGCGTAGGAAATGATCGCGTCGCGCGCCGTCGCCGTGAGCGTGGCCTCCGGCATCGCGACCGCGAGCGCGCGCTCAAGGAGCTGCGCCAGTTCATCGGCGTCAAGCGCCTCGAGCACATACACCGTTGCCCGGGACAGCAGTGCGCTGTTGACCTCGAACGACGGGTTCTCGGTGGTCGCACCGATGAAGGTAACCAGTCCCTGCTCGACATAGGGAAGAAACGCGTCCTGCTGCGCTTTGTTGAAGCGGTGGACTTCGTCGACGAAAAGGATGGTATGGCGACCCGATTGCGCGAGCGTGGCCTCGGCGCGGGCGATCGAATCGCGAATATCCTTGACCCCGGACAGCACCGCCGACAGGGCGATGAAGTCGGCGTTGAACGCGTCGGCCATCAATCGCGCCAAGGTCGTCTTGCCGACGCCGGGAGGGCCCCACAGGATCATCGAGTGCGGCTTGCCGGTCGAGAATGCAACGGCCAGCGGCTTGCCCGGTGCCAGGAGGTGGCGTTGGCCGATGACTTCGCCTACCGTCCGCGGTCGCAACCGTTCGGCCAGCGGCGCGGCCGGATTGGCGACCGTGAAAAGATCAGCCTCCACTCAGGTTCCGCTCAGTTGCCACTCAGTTGCCAATCACATCCGCGCCGGGCGGCGGCGAAAATCGGAAAAGCGCAGGGTCGATCGCCGGATTGCGCTCGAACGTATCGAAGGTCAGCTGCGTCAGCTGACCGAAGCTGTCATGCAGCTCCATCGTTCGCGGCAGATTTTCCTTGAATCCGATGCGAATGTGGTCGAATCCAGTGTCGGCTGATTTAGGCTCTGCTTCGACAAATTCGATTCCGTCGGTATTGCCGCCGTCGATCAGAACAAAGTTTGTCTCGAACGCGTTGCTGCCGGCCAGCAGCGAAGCTGGCGTCGCGCCAAGCGCACGATCCAGCTTCTTGATGATCACCTGATTGAGATCGCGATCATAAATCCAGAGTTTGTCGCCATCGCCGACGAGGAGTTGCGCGTACGGCTTGTCATAGCTCCAGCGGAACTTGCCCGGCCGTGCAAACGCGAAGGTGCCGCTGGAAGCCTGCGGCACACGTCCCGACTTGCCGGCGACGACTTGCCGGAACGTTGCCTTGCCGGTGCGCGCGCCGTCGACGAACGCCCTCAGCTGGTCGATGCCGGAGGCTGCGGCCGCGCTCGCAAACGCAATCGCCAGCGCCATTGGAGCAACGACCGCGCCAAAACACCGGGACCTCACGCCGCTTCGCCCTTGCCTGCCGGTACCAGAACTTCGCGATTGCCGTTGGTCTGCATCGGCGACACCATCCCGGCGCGCTCCATCTGCTCGATCAAACGCGCTGCCCGGTTGTAGCCGATGCGCAGATGGCGCTGCACCAGCGAAATCGACGGCCGCCGCGTCTTCAGCACTACCGCGACCGCCTGGTCGTACATCGGGTCGGCCTCGGCGCCACCCGCGTCGATGCTGATGCCATCCTCGCCGCCACCGTCGATGCTCGATTCGAGGATGCCGTCCAGATACTGGGGACCGCTCTGCGCCTGAAGGTGTTCGACCACGCGGTGGACTTCGGCGTCGGAGACAAACGCTCCGTGCACGCGCTGCGGGTGGCCGGTACCCGGCGGAAGGTAGAGCATGTCGCCCTGGCCGAGCAGCGTCTCGGCGCCCATCTGATCGAGGATCGTCCGCGAGTCGATCTTGCTCGCCACCTGGAATGCAATGCGCGAGGGAATATTGGCCTTGATGAGCCCGGTGATCACGTCGACCGAAGGGCGCTGCGTGGCCAGGATCAGGTGAATCCCTGCAGCGCGCGCCTTTTGCGCAATGCGGGCAATCAGCTCCTCGATCTTGCGGCCGGTGACCATCATCAGATCGGCCAGCTCATCGATCACGACCACGATCAGCGGCATTTCTTCGATCGGCTCCGGTGCGTCCGGGGTCAGCGAAAACGGATTGGTCAGCGGCTTGCCTGCTCTTTTTGCGTCAGCGACCCGCGCGTTATAGCCGGAGAGATTGCGCACGCCCAGGGTCGACATCAGTCGATAGCGACGCTCCATCTCGCCGACACACCAGTTGAGCGCGTTGGCGGCCAGCTTCATGTCGGTGACCACCGGCGCCAATAGATGTGCGATGCCTTCGTAGACCGAAAGTTCAAGCATCTTCGGGTCGATCAGAATCAATCGCACCTGCCGCGGCTCGGCCTTGTAGAGGAGCGACAGGATCATGGCGTTGACCGCGACCGATTTCCCCGACCCCGTGGTGCCTGCGACCAGCAGGTGCGGCATCCGGGCCAAGTCGACGATCACCGGCTTGCCGGCGATGTCTTTCCCCAGCGCCAGCGATAACGGACTGGCGGTATCGTTGTACGTCGTCGACGACAGCAATTCGACCAGGCGCACGATCTGGCGCTTGGCATTAGGCAGCTCCAGGCCCATGCATGATTTGCCGGGAATGGTTTCGACCACGCGAATGCTGACCACCGACAGCGCGCGCGCCAGGTCCTTCATCAGGTTGACGATCTGCGCACCCTTGACGCCGATCGCCGGCTCGATCTCGAAGCGCGTGATCACCGGACCCGGATACGCGGCCAGCACTTTTACGGCAACGCCGAAGTCGGCGAGCTTGCGTTCTATCACCCGCGAAGTGAAGTCTAGCGTCTCGGCGCTGACCACTTCCAGCGAAGACGGCGCGTCTTCGAGCAATGCGAGCGGCGGCAGCGGCGAATCGGGAAGGTCCTTGAATAAAGGCTTCTGTTTTTCCTTGATCACGCGCTCCGACTTCATTACCTCCAGCGACGCCGGCACGACCATGACCGGTTCCCGGTCATCGGCGGTTTCGCGTGCGGCTTCGACCACCTGCTCGCGCTCCTCGAACGCCGCTTCACCGATGACGCGGTCGCGCTGCTCCTCGCGCTTTCGCCGAGCCCAGGCGAGCATATTTTCAATGCGCCCACCGACACGTTCCATCAGCCTTAGCCACGACATGCCGGTAAGAAGCGACCAGCCAATCCCGAACAGTGCGATGAGCAGCAGCGTCGCGCCGTTGAAACCGAGTGCGCGCGATAGCCCTTGTCCGATCACTTCCCCCAAGGCCCCGCCCGGCGTGTTGGGCAGCATGGCCGGCAGCCGGTAGAGACGCAACGCCTCCAGCGATGCGCTGGCCACCAGCACCAGCGCGAAACCCGGGATCGCTAGCAAGGGATGGTGACGTTCCATCGCTTCGCGGGTAAGCCGGCGGTAACCCGAAACGACAACTACCACGCCGGCAATAACCCACCACCACGCCGACAGTCCGAACAGGTAGAGCAACAAGTCGGCAACCCAAGCGCCAACCACACCACCTTTGTTCTGGAGAGGCGCGCCGGAACCCGAGAACGACCAGCTCGCGTCGGTCTTGTGATACGTCGCTAGCACCAATGCGAGGTAGATGAGCGCGACCACGATCAACAGCCACCAGGATTCGTGCAACAGGCGCGCGAAGCGCGGTGAGAGCGAGGATACGGCCGGGCGCGATCGAGGCGCCGCCGTGGCTTGCCGGCGACTGACGATCCGCTGCTTTTTTCTATTGAAAAACATTAACTTAGAATGTACATTTAAACTAATTACCGAACTATGATACGCGGTCGTTCGGATCAACGCAAAGGCACCGAACCGAGCAGCTATCGAGCTTCCGGTCGAGACGCCTCGGGCCCCGATCGCGCGCGCCCAAGCCCGCGACGATCATCGTCTCGCGCAGCTTATCCGTAGCTTGCCCGCAGCTTGCATAAGCGGCCCGCCGATAGCACATGGCGAATAATGCCGGCCACCGAGCATTGAAACGAGGCACCCTCGCGTTTCCATTAGAATCCCGACCATCTTTCCAGGAACGCAACGACATGAGCACCAGGCATCACCGATTGTTGATTCTCGGCTCCGGGCCGGCCGGATTCTCGGCC
>DATNNK010000195.1:0-3054 GCA_035601875.1 Casimicrobiaceae bacterium
CTGCCGATGACCGCGTGGCTTCCTCCGGAGGACATCGCGCTGGTCGAGGATCCCTTGCCCGTCGCTGAAGTCCGCTATGGCGCGATGATTCGCGACGCCACGCTGCCGCTGGTGCTTCGCTTCGCCGAAAGTCTCACAACGCGCTAATCGCGCCGAGCACTATCCCAGCCCGAGCTCTTTCCACAACGCATCGACGCGCCGCTTGACCGCACTGTCCATTGCGATCGGACGGCCCCATACGCGCGTCGTTTCCGCGCTCCACTTCTGAGTCGCGTCGATGCCCATCTTGGAGCCCAGCCCCGCAACCGGCGAGGCAAAGTCGAGATAGTCGATTGGCGTGTTCTCAACGATCACGGTATCGCGCGCCGGATCGACGCGCGTGGTCATCGCCCAGATCACTTCCTTCCAATTCCGTACGTCGACGTCGTCGTCGGTCACGATGATGAACTTGGTGTACATGAACTGACGCAAGAAACTCCACACGCCGAACATCACGCGTTTTGCGTGGCCCGGATACTGTTTTTTCATGCTCACCACGGCGAGTCGATACGAGCAGCCCTCAGGCGGGAGGTAGAAGTCGGAGATTTCCGGAAACTGTTTTTGCAAAATCGGCACGAACACCTCGTTGAGCGCCACGCCGAGAATGGCCGGCTCGTCGGGAGGCTTGCCGGTATACGTCGAGTGATAGATCGGATCGCGACGCATGGTGATGCGCTCGATGGTGAGCACCGGAAACCGCTCGACCTCGTTGTAGTAACCGGTGTGGTCACCGAACGGTCCTTCGAGCGCGCTCTCGTAGCCGCTCGTGTCGGCTTCATCGGGTTGGATAAAACCCTCGAGCACGATCTCGGCGGACGCCGGGACCTGCAGGTCGTGCGCGATGCACTTGACGATCTCGGTGCGTGCGCCGCGCAACAATCCCGCGAACTGATATTCCGACAGCGTGTCCGGAACCGGCGTCACCGCGCCGAGCATGGTGGCGGGATCCGCGCCCAAGGCGACTGCGATCGGAAACGGAGTGCCGCGCGCGGCAAGCGCGTGATCGCAAAAATCGAGCGCGCCGCCGCGATGCGGCAGCCAGCGCATGACGACCTTGTTGCGCGCGATCACCTGCTGGCGATAGATGCCGAGGTTCTGGCGCGACTTGAGCGGACCACGCGTCACCGTGAGGCCCCAGGTGATCAACGGCGCGACGTCATCGGGCCAGCAAGTCTGCACCGGCAAGCGCGCTAGGTCGACGTCGACGCCCTCCCAGACTACCACCTGACACGGCGCCGACGAGCATTCTTTGGGCGCCATGTTCATGACCTGCATCATCAGCGGACGCGTGTTCTGCCATGCGTCCTTGAATCCCTTGGGTGGTTCCGGCTCCTTCAATGAGGCGAGCAGCTTGCCGACTTCGCGCAAAGCGTCGACCGATTCTTCTCCCAGGGCCAGCGCGACGCGCTCCAGCGTTCCGAACAGGTTGCCGAGCACGGGTATCGAGTGGCCCTTGGGCTTTTCGAACAGCAGCGCCGGCCCGTTCGCGGCAAGAACCCGAGCGCAAATCTCGGTGATCTCGAGATGCGGATCGACTTCCGCTGCGATGCGCTTGAGGAGATGGCGGCGTTCGAGCTGGGCGAGAAAATCGCGAAGATCAGCGTATTTCATGGCAACGTCCTCGCTTCATACCTTTTTCTGCGGGAAATCTGCAAATTTCGCTGAATTGTCGGGGGTAGGCGACACTTGTCGCGTCGTATTCGCGCCACAACCTGATCGAAGACGTATTTCGCGGCAATGCGGGCTGGACCGGGCCCCATCCTGTAGCTATGCTGATCCCCGTGGGCCTCTTCGGAGGCCCGCGTCGCCAAGGATACCGCTTGACCCGAATCATTTTCACGAACGCGATGAGAGTCCTGTCCGGCCTGTGCGCCCTGCTCTGGGCGAGTGCCGTCATGGCTGCTGCGGCGGGTACGCTTGGCGGGAGCGCTGTGCCATCCGCGCCGGCGTTTCTTTCGCTGCCATCGATCGAGATCCTGAGCCAGCAAACCAAGCTCGCGGGTACGTGCGGCGGCGCGACCTTCGATCTCAACACGTTCATCAACGTCGATGCGCAGGCGTCGGCGGATGTCAGGCTCGCGGTGCCCGGGATCGGCACCATCGAAGAATTCACCGACGAGACCGGGAGCAACATCGGACCGTTCCGAGGCGTCTACCCGACGTTTCATATTTTAAGCTTCGGCGGCGGCTTGCCACCGAATACGCCGATCACGCTTACGGTCACGACGTTTACCGGCCACGCCCTCTCCGGTACGATGAGCTTCGTGAGCACGCTGCAGTTCGATTGCACGACGGGAGCGATTCTGAATCTGGTTGCCGGGGCGCCCGGTATCGCAGAGCCGATCCCGGCGCTTGACGGCGCGGCTCTCGCGACGCTTGTCGGAATACTCGCGCTGCTGGGCCTGATTGCCCTGAAGCGCCGGCGCGTCGTCCGCCGATAAGTCCGTCCGCGTCACCCCTCGTCGTTCAGATCACCGCGCTGGCGCCACCGTCCATCGGGACGATCGCGCCGGTCACGTAACTGGCCTGTTCCGACGCGAGGAACACGGCCACACGCGCGATTTCCTCGGGAGTGCCATAGCGCTTGAGCGGTATCCGGGCTTCGCTGCGCGAAAGCAGTTCGGCCTCGGCAAGGCCGGTCATCCGCGATTCGGCTTTGAGTCCTTCCTGCACCCGGCCGGTCAAGGTCGCCCCGGGATTGATGCCGTTGATGCGAATCCCTTTCGCGCCGAAGGCGCTTGCCAGACCCACTGTGGCCAGCATGAGCGCCGAGTTCGCGGCGCCGCCGGGCAGGTGTACCGGAGTGGCGACCTTGCCGCCGGCGCCGATGATATTGACGATCGTTCCGCGTCCGCGCTCGAGCATGCGCTTCAGCACCGCATCGATAGGATGGATGTAGCTGAAGAATTTGGCGTCCATCGCGTCGTGCCACGCCTGCGCATTCAAGTCGTCGGGCGCGTAGCGGCGCGCGGCCCCCGCGGAGTTCACCAGCACTTCGACCTCGCCGAGCGTTTT
>DATNNK010000196.1:0-2676 GCA_035601875.1 Casimicrobiaceae bacterium
CGTGGCCGAGACAGTAGATATATCCGTCGATCGGATTGCTCACGCCGTTCTGAGTTTCTCGTTCTGTGCGCGGTGTTAGGGGTGGTGGTGTAGTATTGAAAAGCCTCCGAGATACATCGGGCGGGTTGATCGGCTGACGCGGATCATTCTTTCCTGGGAGCATCGCGATAGTAATCGGCGGCTTCAAGCCAGGCGGGACTGGCGCGAATATCCCGACCGGCTCTGGCAACCTCATCGCGAGCGGCGTATAAAAGCAATGCTGGGCACGATCGCGCATCAGGTTCCTCGCAAGTTCCGCTAGCCCGTATATCTCACACTACATTTGCATGATCGAGCGGTTTTGCGATGCAGTTTGTCGGCTTTCCGCAGGCGCGCTAGGCCGTGGCGTCGGGAGACGCGAGAGCTGCTGGAACTTTTCCGGGCTGCGGCGGCAGCGAAGAAGTGGTCTCGGTGGGCCTGGGGATGATGCCGCGTTTGTTGCGCGTTGCGGCGCCGCGTGTCAGGCGGGCGAGGCACGAGCGTTTGCGGCAGCAGCGAGACGGGTGGCAGCAAGCCCCCAGACCTGGGCTGCGGGACAACCCGACGCCATCGCCACCTTGATGCGGCGGACGCTGATGCGCACGAGGGCACCGATCTTGAGTAGCTTGAGACGAATGGTGCCGCAGGTGGCTTTGGCGAACTCGGTGTCGTGGAGACCGATACGGCGCGTCGCGCACAGTAGGATATAGGCCATCGAGTAGAACCACAGGCGCAGCTGATTGGCCCGCATCGTGGCGGTCGAGGTGCGATCGGCATAGAGGTCGAGCTGGCACTCCTTGATCCGGTTCTCCATGTCGCCGCGGGCGCAGTAGACCTTCTCGTAAAGATGTTTGGCCTTGCATTCGTACCGCGCCAGCGAGGTGACGACGAAGCGAGGATTGGCTTCCCCTTGCGTCCACTCGGCCTTGGCCACGACCCGGCGCCTGCGGCTCCAGGTCCTGCGCGTCATCCACATGAAGCTCTTGAAGCGGCGCTCCGGTCTGCCGGTCCGCCGGCTCTTCGCTGCGGCAAGCTCAAGCTCGGTCTTGATTTCGGCGATGAGCCGGTCGTTCTTCGCCAGGCCGAACAGGAAGTCGACGCTGTTGGCCTCGCACCAGGCCATGAGCTCTTCCCGCGCGAAGCCGCTGTCGGCGCGCAACAGAATCCGCGTCCGCGGCCAACGGGCGACGATCTGCGCGACGATGCGCGCCACCTCTTCGACCGCGCCGGCCGCAGCGTCCATATCCGCGCGCCGCAGCTTGGCGACCAGCAGATGGCGGCCGCAGAACACGTAAAGCGGCAAATAGCAGTAGCAGTCGTAATAGCCGTGGAAGAACCGCCCCTCCTGCTGGCCGTGCAGCGGATCATCGGTCGCGTCAAGATCAAGAATGATCTGCTTCGGCGCGCGTTTGTGCGCCTCAAGGAACAGGTCGACCGGAAGCTTCTTGATGGCTACCGGATTGTGGCTGATCTTGTGGTAGCGCGTGGGCTCCAGTTTGCTCAGCTCCAGCCGGTTCAACGTCGACTTGCCGGCAACCGGCGCGCAATCCTGGCGCCGCGCCTCGAGCTTGCCCACCAGCACCGCCATCATCGGATCGTGGCGCAGCTCGTCGTGGTCATTGAGATCCTCATAGCCGAGAGCGATCCCGAACACCCGCTGGCCGACCAGGGTCGCAACCTCATGCTCGATCCATTCCGGACGCCGCTCGTCGTGAAAGCACGACGCAAACCGATCCATCATCCGGATGGCTCGATCCGTCGCGCCTAGAAGCAGCGCTCCGGCATCCGAGCTGATCGCGCCGCCGTCAAACCCCGCCACCACCTCGCGGCCTTCAACGGGTGCAAATCCGAACAAATCTGAGGTACACTCTGTCGGCATCGGGGTGTTCCTTGAATCCGAGATAAACTGTTGCGACACAACACTTTTCTCTGATTCGGCGCCCCGATGCACCTAGTAGTGTGAGATATCCGCGCTAGCGCAGATGGCATACACGCGAAACCGGTGTTGGCCACTGGACGGAGGTCCGGCACGCGCGCGCTAGTCAAATCGCAGCCGGATGGCATCCAGCGCGACACCGTCGAGCGCGGTGCTCCAGATCTGACCGGCCTTCACTGGCATGGCACGCGTCAGCGTTCCTGTCGTTACGATCTCGCCAGCCGTGAGGGGCGGATTGTTGGGATCGCGCGCCAGCAAGCCGACGAGGTGGCGCAGCGCCGAAACAGGTCCGTCGAGAACGTTCGCGGAGTGGCCGCGGTCTATCACGCGGCCGTCGCACAGGAGATCGATCTCAAAGGTGGAGAGCGCTTTCTGCCATTCCGCGGCGCGCGATCCGATTTTATGTCGTGGCCCGATCAACAGCGCGCCATGGACACCGTTCGCGGCGACGGTATCGGCGGCGGAGAATTGCCAATGCGGAAAAATTGACTGAACAATCTCGAATCCATGCGCGGCCCAATCCACGCAGCCGAGCAGCGCGGTCTCATCCATCTCGGCAGCAGGCGCGCCGGCCAGACCGAATACAATTTCAGGCTCGATGCGTGGCTCGGCAAATCCAGCCAGCGACAACGAGGTCATGTTGCTCAGATCATGGACGGTGGATTCGTAGATGTAGCCCCAGATCGGCGCGTAGACGTTGTATTGTTTCCAGATCGTGCGGT
>DATNNK010000197.1:0-6982 GCA_035601875.1 Casimicrobiaceae bacterium
ACACCAAGGAGCAACTCGACGACGACATCTTCGGGCGCGAGGCCGTTGAGCGTCACGGCGATCTCGAGCCGCAGGATTTGCCCGAACTTCAGACGCGGCTGCGGCAAGTCCACTCTGCGCAACGCGACACCCGGCCACGCGGCGCGAACGCGAGCCTTCCACGCCGCGACGGCCTTCGCCGCCGCGTAGGCGTCGTCGTTGTAGCGGCGGCCGTGATCCGCGGCGGCACCGTAGAATTTGGACACATACTCGCCGACCATCCGCGTCGCGTTGTAGCGCGGCAGGATACTTGCGATCGAGCGCTTGGCCAGACCGACCCACTTCGGCGAATAGCCGGCGGCATCGCGATCGTAATACATCGGGATCACCTGGTCCTGCAGGATTTCGTAAAGCGCCCGAGCCTCTTCACGGTTGCGATGCACCTGATCGAGCGTGTGCGCCGCCGGCTTGATGGCCCAGCCGTTGCTTCCGTCGTAGCCTTCCGCCCACCAGCCATCGAGCACCGACAGGTTGATGACGCCGTTCATGCCCGCCTTCATGCCCGAGGTGCCCGAAGCTTCGAGCGGATGCACGGGATTGTTCAGCCATACATCGACGCCGGATACCAGCGCGCGCGCCAGCTGCAGGTCGTAGCCTTCGAGCAGCAGCACCTTGCCTTCCAGAAACGGCAAACGTGCGAACTTCGCGATGGTGCGGATCAAGTCCTGTCCGGGGACGTCGGCCGGATGCGCTCGTCCCGCGAACACGAACAGCACCGGACGCTCCGCATCCGACAACAACCGCTCCAGCCAGCTGAGGTTCTCGAACAGCAAAGTCGCGCGCTTGTAGGTGGCGAAGCGGCGCCCGAACCCGATGGTCAGCACGTTCGGATCAACGGGATCCGCGTGCTTCAACAGCCGATCGAGGTGCGCTTCGCTACCCTGGTTGCCTAGATGCTGATCGAACACCCGTTGCCGCAGCGTTTGCAGCATTCTCGACTTGAGAAACTGATGCACCGACCAGAAAGCGTCGTCGGGCAGGCCGTCGATCGCCCGCCAGTTCGCTGGGTCCTGCATGCGCTGACGCCAATCCGGACCCAGAAAGCGGTCGAAGACATCGACCCATTCGAGCGACAGAAAGGTGGAAACGTGCACGCCGTTGGTGACGTAATCGATCGGATTTTCTTCCGCGGAAATCTGCGGCCACATCTCTTTGAGCATTTCGGCGGAAACCTGGCCGTGAAGGCGCGACACGGCGTTGTGAAATCGTGACCCGCGCACTGCCAGCGCGGTCATGTTGAACTCGTTGCCCGAGGGCGTACGGCCAAGCCGGAGCAGCGTTTCATTGGAAATACCAAGGTCGCGCGCGTAGCTGGCGAAGTAACTCGCGAGCATCTCCTCGGGAAAGTGGTCGTGTCCCGCTGGGACCGCGGTGTGGGTGGTAAAAACGGTGTTGACTGCAACCGCCTCCAGCGCGCTCGCGAAATCGAGTCCCGCCTGGCGCAGCACGCGAATACGCTCGAGGACGAGAAACGCGGCGTGTCCCTCATTCATGTGCCAGACGGTGGGTCGTAGCCCGAGCTGTGAGAGCGCGCGCACGCCGCCGACGCCGAGGACGATCTCCTGCTCGATGCGCATGGTTCGATCGCCGCCATAGAGCCGGTAAGTGATGCCGCGATCGCGATTATCGTTCTCCGGCACGTCGGTATCGAGCAGCAGGAGCTTCACGCGGCCCACCGACGCGCGCCAAACCCGCAGCGCGACGCTGCGCCCCGGAAGCTCGACACTAACGCGCAGATCGGCACCGCCGTCGACGGTAACAAGCTCCACCGGGAGCTCCGAGAAGTCGGAGTCGGCGTAGGTCGCGCCTTGATTGCCTTCGCCGTCGATGGTCTGGGAGAAATAGCCCTGGCGGTAGAGCAAACCGATCCCGACCAGCGGTATGCTCAAGTCGCTTGCCGCCTTGCAGTGATCACCGGCGAGAATGCCGAGGCCGCCCGAATAAATGGGCAAGCTTTCGTGGAAGCCAAACTCGGCGCAAAAATAGGCGATCAGATCGTCGCCCAGAAACCGCTGCGTCTCCTCGGATCGCGCGCTGGTGTCGAGGTAGGCGTCATAAGCCAAAAGCGCGCGCTCGAAGCTGGAGCGGAAAACCGGATCGTCGGCGGCGTGCACCAGCCGGCGTTCATCGACTCGCCTGAGGAACGCTTTCGGATTATGACCAACCGCGTTCCACAGAGATGGATGGAGCCGCTCAAACAGCTCGCGTGTCGGACGATCCCAGCTGTACCGGAGATTGCCGGCCAGCTCTTCGAGCCTTGCGAGACGCTCCGGCAAGTTCGGATTGACTTCCAGCGAGTAGGGCGTGCCTGGCGCTTGCATGCTCCCTTTCCGTTCGCCCGAACCGCGCGATACGAATTATTTTGTCATGCTTTCGGCGGCGAAGCGCCAGACTCGCTGCAAAGCCCTTCTGCCGCCACAATGATACCGTGCTGCAGACGGATAAAAACCGCCGCGGGGGAGCAAACCCCGCGGCGGTTCTATGAGGAAATCTCGTTTCGCTATCGCCGTTCAGTGCATCGCATGGGTCGGCATGGCGACATCAGCCGCTGGATCGGTCTGACGCCAGCGAAGATCGTTAGGATCGGATGCATGCGAGTCCTGCGCGTTGGTTCGCTTCGATGGTCGCTCCGACATGGCTTTCAGTATCAAGCCGATCAGCAAGACTATCAGCGACCCGAGCAGGACCAGCGGCTGCAGGGTTTCGACGTCCAAGCTTGCCGCAAACACAGGTGTCACCACCGACACACCAATAAGCACGCCGGCGGCAAAAGGTCCGCCTCGCTTCAAGGTTTCATTCCGCTTGGTCATTGTCATCTCCTACTCGCATTGATCACGATGCCAAATGTAGGCGTGTGACGAGCTGACGAAAATCGGTCTATTGCCGATTTCGGTGTAAGACATGGTCCGACGCTGCGTAGTCGGCGCATGTAGTTCAAGCGCTTGCAGCGCCGAGCGGCACAGCTCCCGCTTTACGCCGGATTAGTCTCCCGGCGAAGCAAGGATGCAGCGGGGTGAAACAAGTAGGAATCCAGCGCCAATGCACCTGCCTCGAAGCCCTCGACGATGCGCTCCGCGGTCGCGCCCGCGCCCGCGGCACCCCAGGCAATGAACAACGGCAGAAAATGTTCTTCGGTCGGATGTGCGCGCGCCGCATCCGGCGCGCGGTCGCGATAATGAGTCAGAGCGTCGGCGTCGGCCGACACTAGGCTCTGCTGCAGCCAACGGGAGAAGGCGTCGGCATAAGCCAAGGGTTCCTGGCGCCTTGGCGACGACGCCCAATCGCGCAGATTATGGGTCGCGTGGCCCGATCCTATGATCAGGATGCCCTCGTCCGCCAGCGGCCGAAGGGCGTGTCCCAGCCGCAGGTGATGTTCGGTATCGTGGTCCGGCTGCACCGAAAGCTGCACTACCGGAACATCCGCCGTAGGGTACATCCACCGCAGTGGCACCCAGGCGCCGTGATCCAGGCCACGGCAGCCGTCGATGCCGGCCGTGATATCGGCTGCCTTGAATCGCGCGACGATTTCCGATGCGACTTCCGGCGCGCCGGGCGCGGGGTAGCGCAGGCGATAGAGCTCCTCCGGAAAGCCGCCGAAATCGTGAATTGTCTCCGGCCGCGGGCTGCCGGTAAGCATCGGGACGGAGGTTTCCCAGTGCGCCGACGCGATGAGAACCGCGCGCGGGCGTGGCAATCGCTGACCGAGCTCCGCCCACGCACGCCCCGCAATGCCCGCGTCGATCGCGTGCATCGGCGAGCCGTGCGACAGGAAAACGGTGGGCAGCGGCATGGCGCGTGTTCGTCGCGGACCGTTAACGTCGCGGATCAAGCTCAAGCGGTGACGCGGTCCTGCTTGACCAGTCCTTCGGCGATCAGCGCCTCGCGGACCTTGGGCCTGGCTCCAACCCGTGCCTGATATGCCGTCAGGGCCGGCCAGCGCGCCAAGTCGATGCCGACGTGCTTGGTCCAGGTCAGCATCGTGAACAGATAGGCATCGGCGACGGTAAACGTGCTGCCCATCAAATAATCCTTGCCTTTGAGCTGCTCGGCCACCCAGTCAAAGCGCTTACCGATCTTTTCCTTGACCGTTTCCTTGTACTCGGCGGGCGTCGTCGCCTGGAACAGCGGGCTGAATTGCTTGTGCAACTCGGCGGTTATGAAGTTCAACCACTCCTGCAGGTGGTATCGCTCCATGGTGCCGGCGGCCGGGGCTAGCTTCGAGGCCGGATTGCGGTCGGCCAGGTATTGGACGACGGCAGGACCTTCGCTTAATCGGTCACCGTCGTCGAGCTCGAGCAGCGGAACGTAGCCCTTCGGATTAACGGCGTAGTAATCGCCCCCGTCTTCGGTCTTGTGAGTCTTGGTATCGACCTTGACCAGCGTCCCCTTGAGGCCGGCTTCGAGCAAAACGATGTGAGGCGACAGCGAGCATGCCCCTGGTGAGTAGTAGAGTTTCATGAGATCTCCTCGGTTAACCACCCGCTGGTAGTGGCGAGCAATTCACAGCCACGTTAAGCCTTGCGCTGGCTAAGATAAAGATCTGCAAGGTTGATAGACTATTCCGTTCCATGCAACAATCGCTCGCAAATGGACCGCCTGCAGGCAATCATCGCCTTTGCCAGAGTCGTCGAGAGCGGCAGTTTTGCGCGGGCCGCCGAACGCCTGGATGTCTCCGTGTCTTCGGTCTCGCGACAAGTCTCCGACCTCGAAGCGCATCTCGACGCACGCTTGCTGAATCGCACCACCCGCCGCCTGTCCCTGACCGAGAGCGGACGGGCGTTCTACGAGCGCTCCCTTCAGTTATTGGCGGATCTCGAGGAAGCCGAGGAATCGGCGAGTGCGGGAACGGCCCGGCCCCGCGGCACGCTGCGACTCACCTGCGGGACCACGTTCGGCGTCCGCCATCTCGCGCCGGCGATTGCCGAATTCGTCACTCGCCATCCGCAAATGCGCTTTGACGTCGAATTATCCGACCGCGCGGTGGACCTGGTCGATGAAGGCTTCGATGCCGCGCTGCGGATCGGCAAGATCGGCAGCCAGCAGCTGGTCGGCCGCAAGGTCGGAGTAACGCGGCTGGTCTGCTGCGCATCGCCGGCGTATCTCGAGCGCCACGGCGTGCCGCAGAAACCGGAGGACCTCGCCGCGCATGCCTGCCTTAGTTACGAGTATTCGCCGCAGAAAAACGTGTGGCCCTTTGGGGACGGCTCGGGCAGCGATCGTTCGGTGCGCATCGACGGACCGGTGCACGCCAATAACGGCAGGTTTCTGGTCGCGCTCGCGGTGGCCGGGTTGGCGATTACCATCGAGCCCGACTTCATCGTCGGACCGGAAGTTCGTGCCGGGCGCCTGGTGCCGCTGCTGCAAGCGTTCGAGTCTGCACCCGCGAATATCTACGTTGCCTATCCAAGTCGGCGGCATTTGTCGGCGAAGGTGCGCGCCTTCGCGGACTTCCTCGCAACCCGGTTCGCGCAGCCGGAGTGGCTCCTCGCTTCCGCGCCTACCCGCATTACAGCACGAGGTCTCAAGCCCCGCGTGCGAACTAGGATGGCGCAGGCGCTTTAGGGAAGTTTGAGCTTGCCGCTGCCGGGAGGCGGCGGCAGCCCCGCGCCGAGCCCGGGGGTCGAGCCGGGCACGAGTATCGACGACGATGCCTGTCGCCGTAGCTCCTGCAATTCGCGCATCGCGCGGTCGACGCCCTCCTTGGAAGCTTCGCCGTATTTCTGCACCGCCTCACCCAGCGTAGTGGCATCGATTTCAAAGCTGATCGGCAGTGGCCCCATGTTGGTAAGAATCTGCGCTTCGCCGACGTAGACGGTCGGCCGGGTCTGGTCCGGTCCGCCGTCGCGGGTCACCGGCACCAGCACGCGAAGGGTCCCGGCGGCGCGGTCGGTATAGATTTCCTCGCGATAAAGCGACGCCGCGTCCATTTTCGATTCAGGGCGGGCTGCGGATTCGTTTGCCATGACATTCCTTACGATTGGCCAGTGTGCAAGGATACTAAACTGCGAGCCAGTTGCGCAGGTAATGCGGCGCACTTACTGCGCCAGCCCGGCCTTGTGCGCGAGCGTCGCTTCGTCGCGCCGCGGTTCGTAGACGATTCCTTTTTTGGCGGCCCAGTGGATCACGGGCCAATAAAGCGGAACGATCCCCACGTCGGTAAACGCAAGACGGGTCGCCTCCTGCAGCGCGGCGATGCGCTTCGCGTCGTCGAATTCGGCAAGCGAGCGCTTCAGCGCCGCGTCGAATTGCGGGTTGGAATAGCGCGCGCGGTTGAACGTGCCCATGCCGGCATCCTTGTCGAACGTCGCCAGAACGTTGCTGAGCCCGATCGCCGCGTTGGGCGTTGTGGTGCCGAAGCTGAAAACGAACGCGCTGTAGTCGCGCCGGGTGGACGCTGTCGCGTAGACGTTGTAGGGCAGCGCCACGACCGCGTTGATCTTGAGGCCCCCGCGCGAGAGCATCTGACCCAGAACCTGCGCAAGATCGCCGTCCTTGGCAAAACGGTCGCTGGAGCTGTGCAGCGTGATCCCGAAGCCTTCCGGATAGCCTGCCTCCGCCAGCAGTTTTTTCGCCGTGGCGAGGTCCTGCGCCGACGCCACCAGCGAGGCATCGTATCCACCGAGCCCTTGCGGCACCATCTGCCCTGCCGGCTCGCCCGAACCTTCGAGCAGCCGGTCGACGATCACTTTGCGATTGATCATCAGCGAAATGGCTCGCCGCACGCGTGGGTCTTTGAGCGGGTTCTTCGCCAGCGGCTTGCCGGCCAGGTCGGTGACGAACGGGGTCTGGTCGCGGTCGGAGTCGAGCGCCAGGTAAATGAGACGGGTCGAGCCGATGGAAAAAAGCTGAATTTTCGGGTCCGCCTTCAACTGCGCCGCGTTCGTTGGTGGAACCTGATCGATCAGATCCACATCGCCAGCGAGGAGCGCGGCGACACGCCCGG
>DATNNK010000198.1:0-5349 GCA_035601875.1 Casimicrobiaceae bacterium
AGCAAGTGGTGGTTGATGAATTCCGAGCCGTTGTCGGAGTCAATACCCTTCAGCGCAAACGGCAGGCGCGCGCGGATCAGCTGCAGCGCTTGCATTGAAAGCCCGCTCGCCACTTGGCGTTGCGGGCTTTTTTCTTACGGAAGATTTTTCGGAAACATCCCAAGACCCGCGAACCGTTGCTGGACGCGGGTCTTAGGATCGATGTGAGGTCTTTTTCAACACCTTTGTGGAACGGGTAGCCCCAAAGGTAGGGTGATTTGACGTCGGGATGATAGAGAGAATGCCGGGAACGGACCAGTCCTTCCATCCCGTGAGGCACTCAAATGCCAAGGGCGTCCGCTGCGCTGTCTTCCCAAGTGAACGGCGGATTTCCCGAACTTGGCCGGCCACGTGGCTCGTGGATGGTGCGCGCAGTCAAGGGATCGCCGTTGTGAAGATGCTCATCGAAATCTTGTGAGCATTCCATATTGTGGATTATGGCGATTATCGACCAAGGAATACCGAACGGATCGCCTGTGCCCGCATAGCGCGGTTTATTACCGATGAGGGTTGAGACGAGTTGGTCGACTTCAACCGCTTTAGATGTCTTGATCTGGCACCGGTCAAAAAGGGACTGGTACTCAGTGCGAAGCGCTTCGGTTAATTGAACTTTGGCCATAGTGCTATCGTCTGGTCACCCATTAACGCAACAGGTACGTGCTCCGAGGCTAGCTATCGTGTTATCCATGACGCGCCGGTATCGTGGCCCATCCGACGCGCCGCGCGAAACTGCGCGGCGAGCGCCGGCGAGCCTACATCTGCTTGAACAAATGATTGAAGGTGCGGCTCACTTCGAGTTTTTCCTGGCTGCCCTTTACATGCACTATCTGACGGCCGCGGAAGTCGCGGCTGACCTGCTCGACCGCATCGACGCGAACCACGGTGGAGCGATGGATTTGCCAGAATTCGTCCGGGTCCAGCTCATCGATCAGCTCCTTGATCGGTTTGCGGATCAGCGCCTCGAAACCTTGGGTCTGCACTCGAGTGTATTTGTCCTCGGCGCGGAAGAACAGGATGTCGCTGGTCGGGATCATCCGGATATTGGCGCCCACGCTGGCCTGTACCCAACGCATGTATTCGCGTGGTTTCAGGCCGCTTGTCCCGAGTCGTTGCGACAGCTGCGCCAGCAGGTCATTCATCGGATCCGCCTCTTGCTTTAGCCGCGCGCGCAGGCGCTGGCAGGTCAGCGCCACCCGCTCGGGGTCCGCCGACGCCGGCTTCAGCAGATAATCGACCGCGCCATGCTGGAAGGCGCTGATGGCGTATTGGTCGTGGGCGGTGACGAAGACCACATGGGCTTGGCCGGCGAGTGCTTGGGCCGCCTGGATGCCGTCCATCCCAGGCATGCTGATATCGAGAAAGACGATATCGGGTTCCAGGCTCTGCACCATGGCTACTGCCTCGCGGCCATTGCTGGCCTCACCCACAATCACGAGTTCGGGCCAGGCTTGCTTGAGGCTGGTAATGATCTGGTCGCGCATCAGGCGTTCATCGTCGGCAACGACGGCGGTGGCGGCTGGCAGTGGGTGCATGCTGGTACTCGTCCAATCAGGCTTGGGGTGTGGCTGGGGCGATTTCGTAGGGCACTTTGATGGTGGCACAGGTGCCACCCGCGGGCGGCACGCTGATGATCAGCTCAGCCCGGTCTTTGTACAACGCTTTTAACCGCTCGCGGACATTGGCCAGTCCTACGCCACTTTGGGCTTTCGGCATAAAGCCGATGCCGGTGTCGAGTACATGGACGGCCAGCTGGCCTTCGACGATCTCGGCACCAATCTCAATGCGGCCACCCTCGGCCTTCGGTTCCAGGCCATGCTTGATGGCGTTTTCCACCAGGGTCTGCAACATCATCGATGGGAAGACCGCCGATTTCAAGCCTTCCGGAACAGTCACTAGCGGCTGCAGCCGTCCTTCCATTCGCACCGCCATAATTTCCAGGAAGGCGCTGCAAAGATTGACCTGCTGACCGAGCGACGGTCGGCTTCCTTCGCGCATCTGCGGCATGGCCGAGCGCAGGTAGCGGATCAGGCTCTGTTGCATCTTGGAGGCGCGCGGCGGGTCGGTTTGGATAAGCTGGTCGATGCTGGCCAATGTATTGAACAGGAAATGCGGCTCGATCTGGGCCTGCAGCGCTTCCATGCGCGCCTCCAGCACGGTGCGCTCGAGCTGTTCAGTTTCGGCCCGCTTGGTGGCCTCGTTGGCGGTCAGTTCCGCTCTGCGCTTGCCGCCCGCCACCGCCTTGATGATGAAGGAGGCGACGATCAGCGAAAAGACCGGGTTGGGGTGCTTGAGTATGCCGCCCAGTATCAGGCCCAGCAATGAAACGAGCAGCAGCTTCTTCCACGACACCACCGCCAGCGCATCGAAGAAACGCCACCACATCACGACGATGCCATCGCCGATCTCACGCAGGGTTTGCCTGGTTCCGGCTGGCGGCGAGGCGGGAGAGCTCTTGCCACGTTCCGCGGCGTTGTCGGTACCTGGGCTGCGTTGGTCGGGATTCATCTTGTTGCGCTCTGGTCGCCTACTTATCAAAGGGCAAGATTACGGGAGGGGGCCGCTGGGCTCCAGCGCGGCAAGACACAATGCGCGCTGGTAGGGATGAAATGCAGGAAACCGTCGTATTCGGTCGCGCCGTGGCGCCATGCTTCGCGTGCCGGCACAGGACCTTACGGCGCCGCGCCTCTCGCAGCGCCTGGGCGCTGTTGTTTGCTCGTATCTACGAAGGCTGTCCGACTTGCATTAAGATTTGACGTTATACGTGAGAATGGCGACCGCAGAGCGCCATGTACCTGATCGAGGCATCCCTTCCCACCGACACGCCGCCCTTCGATGTCCGACTCGACCACACCCGACACTCTCTCGCCAGCGACCGATGAGGACGGCAAGCTGCTCCTCAGCGTGCCGGAAGCCGACGCATTGTTGCGCGAGTGCTTCGCTCTGATCAAGGCACAGCTTCACGATCTGGTACTGCAGTCGATCGAGACAACCAACGACTTGTTCGAAATGAACGAGTTCGTCAAAGAGGACGCGGCGCTGCGCTTTCGCAACATGCGCGGTGAATGGCTGACACGCTTCGACAAGGCGTTCAACGATCTCTTCGAAAAGCGTATGGCGGGCGGGCGTCGAAAGGGACGTCGCATCGACCACGACGCATCGGTCGCGACCCTGCGCGTTTTGAATGCTTTCGATCAGGAACAGCAAGCGGCGCTGACCGAAAGTGCCTTTCATCTCTTTCGGATGACAAGACGTGAGCTGAACGCTCTCGACCTGCGCGTTGGCGTGCTCTTGCGCGAGCCACGCGCACGCGATGTCGATAACCCCTTTTCGCCGAGCTACTTGCTGGATGCGATGGGATTGACCTCGCGCGAGTTGTTTCCCGATCCGAGAATCTGGCGGCCGCTGCTGGTGCGCCTGATCGCTGACACCACACCTGGCGTCAACAGCGCGTACATACGAGTCAATCGCTTCCTGGCCGACCGCCATGTGCTGCCGGAGATCAAGGCCGAGTTGCGCGCACGCAGCGAGCTACGGCCGGCCGACGATGCGGAGCTGCTGCCGCTGTTTATGCGTTTGTTCAAGGAAGCCGGCCCCACTGCGGCGGATGCGTTGCTGGCACTGAATATCGAGGTTCCGGCGGCATCCGAGACCTCGGCGGAGGGCGCGCGCACTGCGGCGCCTTGCTCGAAGCCCGCGGCGCCTGCGCCCGGCGCGCCGCCATCGCCGCCGCACGGTTCGCCAACCGCGGCAGCGTCGGCGGTTATGACCGGCGGCGACATCCACACACTGCGTGCGGCCGGAGCGCAGCCCGCGCCGTGGCCGCCGTCATCGAATCCGTACGCGCTGGATCTGGTTCGCCCGGTACTCGAGGCTCCATCGGTCGTCGGCCCGATGGGCTTGCCGCAGCTCGATCCGATGCTGGCGCTCGGGTCGCTCGCGTCGGCAGTGGCGCTGCTGGATCGCTGGCAGCATATCGATCCGGGTGGACAGATTCGCGTCGACGATGAGGCCGCGACCGGGTCCGAGCTCGCGCTCCTGCCGCTCAACCGCATACCGTACATTCGCGCGGCGATCGCCGACAAGATCGTCAATTCGACCGACAAGATCACGATCGATGTCATCGGGCTTTTGTTCGACTACATCTTTCGCGATACGTCGATCCCCGAATCGTTGCGCAGCCTTTTCAGCCGCTTGCAGGTTCCGATTCTCAAGACGGCGCTGGTCGATCGCAGCTTCTTTTCTGACAAGAAACACCCCGCGCGACGCCTGCTCGATCACTTGGCTCTGGCGGCGATCGGCGCCATGGGCGATACGCAATACCGGCCCGCGTTCGAGCTCATCGCTGCCGGAATCATCGACGAAGTCTGCCGCGACTTCAAGGTCGATGTCGCGGTGTTCGAGGAAGCCGACGCGAAGCTGCAGGAATTCGTCGACGCCGAACAGCGCAAGGTCGCCGTCGCGCTCGATCAAGAAGTCGCGGTCGCGCTTTCTACCGAGGAGAGCGAGGCGGACCGTTCGCACGTGCGCGCGATCATCCGCGATAAGCTGGCGGGACGCACTCTGCCTTTCGATGTGCGCTCGTTCAGCGAAACCACCTGGGCGGAATACATGACGTCGCTGCGCCTGCAGCATGGGAGTGAGAGCGACGATTGGCGAGTCGCGGTGCAGACGCTGGACGACCTGTTATGGAGCATCACCGCGAAGGAACGCACGGCGCAGAAGGCACGGTTGGCGAAAATGGTGCCGCCGCTGATCCGCAACCTGCGGGCCGGGGGTGCGGCGGTCAAGGTCGGTGACGAGCGCATGAAACCGTTTCTGGAAGCGGTCTATCAACTGCACATGGCGGCGATCAAGCCCCAGGCTGCGCGGCCCGCGGCCAGTGGTTCCAATGACAGGGGGCCACCAACGGTCATCGAAGCGGACACGCTGCAAAAAATCGGCAACGTGCACGATTTCGTCAGCGAAATGGTCATCGGTACCTGGATCGCATTCGAGGGCGGCGACGAGATCGTCACCGCGCGCCTTTCCTGGGTGAGCCCGTTGCGCAGCAAGTACCTCTTCACCAGCCGCACGCGAAGCCAGGCCATCGTCCTGACGCCGGAGGAGCTTGCCTGGAGCCTGGGTGCCGGCAAGGCAACGGTGGTGGTGGAACCTGTTCCGCTGTTCGATCGCGCGGTGAGCGCGGCGCTCGATTCCCTGGCGGCGAAAAAAGCGCCGGAAGGGACGCCGGTCGCCGCCTGATGCGGCTTTAGCGTCCGGCGAGGCGGCAGCGTGCGAAGTCAGGCGTTCCGAAGGTAAGGGAACGGAGCT
>DATNNK010000199.1:0-6618 GCA_035601875.1 Casimicrobiaceae bacterium
CAGGCTCTCCAGCGCGCGGATCACCGCGGTGAGCTCCATCCGATTGTTGGTTGAGTGCGCTTCGCCACCGAAGAGCTCGCGCGTCTTGCCCTTGTACTGCAGCAGCGCACCCCACCCTCCCGGCCCCGGATTTCCCTTGCACGCGCCGTCGGTGTAGACGATCACCGGCGCGCTCATGCGCGGCAGCTCATTCGGCAGGCTCGGTGACGAGCTCCCGCGCCTGCCGCGCCGCCGGCGCCAATGCCTTTTTTCGTACCCGTCGGGCCCAGGTTGGCGTAATCACGCGCATGCCCAGCACCCGCTTGGTCGCCCGCAGGAAATAGACGCCGCCGGCAACGGGCCACCAGCGATCGCCCGCTTTTTCAAAGAAGCTGAATCGCTTGAGCCACTTCTCCTGTTTGAACGGCGGCACATAACAATCGAGCCTGCCGCCAGCGACCTCGAATCCAAGCAGCGCAAGCCAGTCCTTGAGGCGATAAAGCGTGATGAAATTGCCATTCCACGGCATAGCCTGCTCGCGGCCGAAATAACGCTTGGCGCCGAACAGGCTGAAGGGATTGAAACCGGCGATCAATAGCTGTCCTTCGGGCCGCATCACTCGATAGATCTCGCGCAGCAATTGATGAGGCTCATCGGTGAACTCGAGCACGTGGGGCAATACGATAAGATCGGTGCTGTTCTCGGCGAACGGCAGCCAGTGCGGGTCGGCGAGCACCTGCGCGGGCTCCTCGAGGTCGACACTGCAGCGGGTGGTGATACGTGACGAGCGCAGAAACGGGCTCTCGGGCAGCCCGATCTGCAATGCCTGGTAGCCGAAGATGTCCGCAAGCGTCTGATCGAAATACGCCTGTTCGCGGGCCTGCAAATAAGCCCCCAGCGGGGTCGCGAACCACGCGGCCAGCGTGCCGGTTGACAGGACGCTTGCCTCTATCGAAGATTCCGCCATGCCGACAATTATCCCCATCCCTGCGTTTGCCGACAACTACATCTGGCTCGTCGTGCGCGATGGCAAGGGCGCGGTCGTCGATCCGGGCGACGCAGCGCCGGTCATGGAATACCTGGAGCGTGAAGGCATCGAGCTTAGCGCGATCGTCAACACGCATCATCACGGTGACCACGTCGGGGGCAACCGTGCGCTCCTCGCACGCTGGCCGGTCCCCGTTTTCGGGCCCGCCCGTGAACAGATTCCCGGACGCACGCGCGCGCTCGGCGAGGGCGACACATTTACGCTGCCAGGAATCGGGCTCGAGTTATCGGTGCTCGACATACCAGGACACACCTCCGGGCACATTGCGTGCGTCGGCAAGGAAGTCGTGTTCTGCGGCGACACTTTGTTTGCCGCCGGCTGCGGACGGCTGTTCGAGGGGACCCCCGCGCAGATGGTGACATCGCTCGACAAGCTCGCCGCGCTTCCTCCTGGCACTCGCATCTACTGCGGGCACGAGTACACGGTTTCGAACCTTCGCTTCGCGCTCGCAGTTGAACCACAAAGCGCGGCCTTGCGAGCACGTCTGGAGCGTGAGCAGGCCAAGCGCAACCGGGGCGAGCCGACGCTGCCGTCGAGCGTCGGCGAGGAGCGCTCGACCAATCCATTTTTGCGTACCTCCGAGGCCGAGGTTTGCGCCGCGGCGGCGCGCCATGCCGGGCGCGATCTGCCGGATCGCGTGGCCGTGTTCGCGGAGCTTCGCGCCTGGAAAAACGCATTCTGACCAATGTTCAGTGGCCGAGCGCGGTCTACCGCATCGCGTGGCCAATATTGGCCGGAGCTTGGCACCTGGAAGAGCGCGTTCTGACGCAGGCGAGCGCCTCGAATCCATCGATTCCGGCGCGATTCCGCCCTCGGCGTAATCGTATTGGCCCGCTTCGTGCCTGAAAGACCGGAGGCAGTCATTGCTTGACGCGGCGCGCCACTGACCCCTAACATCATGACAATGTCGTTTTTCTGGAAGGCCTATTTGACCCGCGCTCAGACATCCCGGATTGCCGCTGCCCTGATGACGTCTGCGCTGGCTGCCTGTGCGAGCTTTCCGGCGACTCCTCCGGAGACGGTGCCGGCGCCCGCATCGGCACCAGCTGCAGCGCCGGAGCCGGCACCGGTTCCTGCTCCGCCGCCCGTTGCCACCTTTCCGGCCGAGGATGAGTTGCCCGCCATGCGGGCAACCGGTGGCGACCCTGATTCGGTCACCAACGTCACATTGCAATTACGCGCCGAGTACGGCGACCTCTGGGAAAGAATCCGTCGCGGCTTCACCTTGGCCGACCTCGATACGCCTCAAGTGAAGCAGGCTGAAGAGTGGTACGCGGCGCGTCCCGATTACATGGCGCGCATGATCGAGCGCAGCCGCCGCTATCTTTACTACATCGTCACCGAGGTCGAAAAGCGCGGTATGCCTCTCGAGGCTGCTCTGCTGCCTATGATCGAGAGCGCATACAACCCGATGGCGTATTCGAGCGGCCGCGCGTCAGGCATCTGGCAGTTCATCCCCTCGACCGGCAAGTCCTACGGCATGAAGCAGACATGGTGGATGGACGAGCGGCGGGACGTGGTCGCCGCCACCGGCGGGGCGCTCGATTATCTGCAAAAGCTTTATGCCGAATTCGACGATTGGTATCTCGCGCTTGCCGCGTATAACTGGGGCGAGGGCTCCGTGCGACGCGCCATCGCCGCCAACCAGAAACGCGGCTTGCCAACCGATTATTTAAGCCTGCCGATGCCGGCGGAAACGCGCAATTACGTGCCCAAGCTGCAAGCGGTCAAGAACATCGTCCGCGACCCTGAGGCGTACAACCTCGAGCTTGCCCACATTCCGGAGGCGCCATACTTCACGGTGGTGCGAACGACCCGGAAGATGGATGTCAAGATCGCCGCCGAACTGGCGGAGATGCCGCTGGACGAGTTCCTTTCACTCAACCCGCAGCACAACAGGCCGGTCATCGCGGGCGCCGATGAGACGACGATCCTATTGCCTTACGACAAGGCAGAGCTCTTCGCATCCAAGCTGGCGCTCTCCCATCAGCCAATGGTCACCTGGCAGGCCTACAAAACCAAACCCAACGAAACCTTGCCGCAGCTCGCAGCGCGTTTCGGCCTTTCGCTGGAAACGCTGCGAACGGTCAACGGCATCGGCGCACGGGCCAAGGTACCCGTCGGTCATGCGCTGTTGGTGCCAACGCAGGCGCCCAGCGATGCTACGATGGCAAGCCTGCAGAACGCGGTCTTCACGACCGTGCCGAGCGGACGGATGCTCTACCACCGGGTTCGCAACGGAGAAACACTGTCGTCGATCGCCTCGCGCTATGCGGTGACCGCGCAGGACTTGAAGGAGTGGAATTCCGGAATGAACCCAAAAATCATCGCCGGCCAGCGCCTGCGGGTCATCAGCGATGTTGCTTCGCCGGGAACGAGATCGAAGCAAAGAAGGACCACCTCAGGTCGGCCCGCACAGGCGATCAGCAAGAAGGCGGCATCGCCGAAGCCAGGCGCGGTCAAGGGACAGCTACTGTCAGCCAAGCATCTCTGATACGCCCGGCCTTCCAGGCTCCCAAAACAAAACAGGCGATACTTGCGCATCGCCTGTTTTGAGGTCCATCGCAGTTTCACGACGGACGTGTAGCCGCGGAAACCTTATCTCTTTTTCGCGGATTTCTTCTTTGCGGCCTTCTTCTTGGCCGGTTTGCGCTTGGCAGCCTTTTTCTTCGGGGCAGCCTTCTTCTTCTTCGCGGCTTTCTTCTTCGCTGGTTTGCGCTTTGCGGCCTTCTTCTTGGCCGGTTTGCGCTTGGCAGCCTTCTTCGTTGCCTTCTTTGCCTTCTTCTTGGCGGGCTTGCGCTTCGCCGCCTTCTTCTTCGGCGCAGCCTTCTTTGCAGCCTTCTTCTTGGTGGTCTTCTTCTTCGCTGCCTTCTTCTTGGTGGCCGCTTTCTTCTTCGCCGCCTTCTTCTTCGGCGCGGCGGACGGTGCCGTCGGTGTTGCCATGGTCATCATGTCAGCCATCTTTGGTTCTCCTGTCTGAGTTGCTATAACTGTTATGAGTGCTTCTACTTCATCGCAGGTTTCTCCGCATCCGTCTCAAGACTTTTGTTGCGGCTCTTGACAAACACATTGACACCTGCTGCCTGAATTCTAGCCAATTTTTTTCGAAATACAAGATTTAATTGCAGTTTCATGTGACGCTGCACGTCAGTGTTGCGATTTTGCACACCGCAAATTCGATGCGAATGCGCGATTCAGGGCAGCAAAGATTCATGTGCGAAGAGTTCCTCGATGGTCTCGCGCGGGCGCACTAGATGCACCTTTTCGCCGTCGACAATGACCTCCGCGGCGCGCGCTCTCGAGTTGTAATTCGAGCTCATGGCCATCGCGTACGCACCTGCGGAAAGTATGGCTAGCAGATCGCCTTCGACGAGTGCCAGCATGCGGTCGCGAGCAAGAAAATCGGCGCTCTCGCATACCGGCCCGACCACCTGCCATGACTGCTCCGCGAGAGTGCGCGGAACGACCGGCCGCACGTCGTGCCACGCGTCGTAAAGAGCCGGCCTGAGCAGGTCGTTCATGGCCGCATCGACGATAGCGAAGTTTCGCAACGGACCGGGCTTGAGGTAGCTCACGCGCGTTAGCAGCACCCCGGCGTTGCCGACCAGAAATCGCCCGGGCTCGAACAGCAATTTGAGCGGTCGGCTGCCGAGCAGGCGGCGGATCGCGAGCGCATATTGGTTCGGATCGACCGTTTCCTCGTCGCGGTAGCGGATGCCGATGCCGCCGCCGAAGTCGATGTGCTCGAGTCGAATGCCTTCCGCCGAAAGCCGGTCGACCAGGGCAAGCACTTTTGCCGCCGCCTCGAGATGAGGATCCAGCCCCTCGATTTGCGAGCCGATGTGCATGTCGATTCCGCGCACTTCGACGTTGGCGAGCCCGGCCGCGCGGCGGTAGAGCGGCAGCGCGTCGTCGAGCGCCACGCCGAACTTGGTTTCCTTGAGTCCGGTCGAGATGTAGGGATGCGTTCCGGGATCGACATCGGGATTGACGCGAATGCTGACCGGCGCCCGCTTGCCTGCTTGCCTGGCCGTGGCATCGAGGTGATCGAGCTCGCTTGTCGATTCGACGTTGAAGCAATGGATGCCCAGTTCGAGCCCCCGGTGCATTTCCGCGGTGGTCTTTCCGACGCCTGAAAAAACGATCTTGCCGGGATCGCCGCCGGCCGCGATGACTCGCGCGAGCTCTCCGCCGGATACGATGTCGAAGCCGCTTCCCAGACGCGCCAACAGGTTCAGCAGCGCAAGGTTGGGGTTGGCTTTCACCGCGTAGCAAACGAGGTGTGGCGCATCGCCGAAGGCGGCGTCGAATTGGCGGAACGCGCCTTCCAGCGCGGCGCGTGAGTAGACGAAACAGGGTGTGCCGTAGCGCCCCGCGATGTCGGCAAGCGAGACGCCTTCGGCGGCGAGCACGCCGCCGCGATAGTCGAACGCTTTCACGGCTTCCGGTCGCCGGGAACAGGCGAAGGTGCTATCGGCGGCGCGGCAGGAGGGGGCGCAGACGCAGCCGGCGGCGACGACACCGGAGCCGGCAATTCCGGTTTTGCAGCAGGTGTGGTTTCAGGCGTTGCGGCGGGCGCGGCAGGTTTTGCCGGCGGCGGCTTCAGCGGGCCCTTGATGCCGCACGAGACGATCGCGAGAGCGGCAAGCGGAACGATGATGGTGGCGACGAAACGGCGTAACATCCTGATGCTTGAGCTCTATGCGCCCGATGCGCTCGATGCGATGTGCGAAGCCATCGACGAGCAGTCTATCACGCGACGCGAGGACGCTTGCATGACCAGCGAGAGCGAGTTCGTCGCGCTGGCGGACAAGATCCTGATGTCGATTGGCGCCGCGCTCGATGTCGTCGCGGACACCTCCGACGCGGATCTCGACTGGTCGCTCAACGACGGTATTCTGACCATCGATTGCGGTGAAGGCGGCAAAGTCATCGTTAACCGCCACGTGCCGAATCGCGAGCTTTGGGTTGCGGCCAAATCCGGTGGATTTCACTTCAAGGACGATGCCGGCGTGTGGCGCGACACCCGAACCGGCGAAGCGCTGGCAACGGTTCTGACGCGGCTTTTGGAAGCGCAGAGCGGCGCCGACATCGCGTTTGTCCTGCCGGGCCCCAACTAGCCCTAGCCAAGCACAGGGGTCAGCGCATCGAGCTCACGGCGCGCTTCTGCGTGGCCGGGAAGCAGTGATTCAACCAACGCCCAGAAGCGCGGCGAGTGATTGAGCTCGACCAGATGCGCGACCTCGTGGGCGATGACGTAATCGGCAACGGCGGGCGGCAGCTGCACCAGGCGCCAATGCAGCCGTATTTCTCCCTTGTGATTGCAACTTCCCCACTGCGTGCGGGCGCTGGAGAGCTTTACCGCCGGAGCGACCCCAGTCACTTGGCTCGCAAAATGCAGGACCCGCGGCGCGAGCAGCGCTAGCGCCTGCTCCTTGAGCCAGCGGCCGACAAAGGCCGCGATTTCGCCCTCGTTGCCGGGATTCGGATGCAGGACGGTCAGGTGCAGCAAGTCGGCGGCAATGGTTTTCTTGCGAGCGGGAAAGAGCGCGAGCGTCAACGGACGGCCACGGTAAAGCAGTCCCGCGCCC
>DATNNK010000200.1:0-18588 GCA_035601875.1 Casimicrobiaceae bacterium
CGTCTTGATCACCTCGAGGTCCATGCACCACTCGTTGCCGACTTTGTAATATAGATCGGTGCCTGGATTGTACGACCCGCTATTCCAGCTATAGCCCCCGGCGATGTACGGGCACAGCGCCTGGTGCTTGCCTTCCGCCAGGTCGCGCCTGCCGATCAGCTCGCCGGTCTTGGGGTCGATGCCCTTGACGAAGTTGATGTTCTTCACGCCCTGCCAGACGTTCTGCACCTTGAGCTGCGGGTCGTAGACGAACACGAAGCCGCCCTTGTTCGGGTGGACGATGTACGACTTGCCGTCGCGCTCGAGCATCACGAACTCGCCGACCGCGCTGTCGAAGTCCCAGGCGTCGTGCGGCAATTCCTGATGGAACGACTTGAGCTTGCCGGTATCGGGATCGAGCGCGATGACCGAGGTCGTGTACAGGTTATCGCCCGGACGGGCGCCCTTGGTCTTCCACTCCGCACCGCCCCAGTCGTACAGCGGCGCCGGATTCGCGGTGCCCCAGTACACGGTGTTCGTCTTCGGCTCGTAGCCGCCCGCCATCCAGCCCCCGCCACCACCGGTCCTCCAGGAATCACCGCCCCACGTCTTCCGCGCGGGATCGTTCTCGTCGTTGCCGCCGACGGTGAAGAACGTCCACAGCAGCTTGCCGCTGTTCGCGTCCACACCGAAGATCGGCCCGCGATACGGCCATTCGCCGCCCTGCGAGCCGATGATGATCTTGCCGTTGGCGAGCAGCGGCGCCCCGGTGAAGCCAACCGTCAGCTTTTCCGATTCGACGAGCTTCGTCTCCCACTTGAGCTTACCCGTCTGCATGTCGATCGCGACGAGCTTGCCGTCAAGCGTGCCCATGTAGACGTTGCCGAAGCCGAGCGCGATGCCGCGGTTGTACGGCGAGTGCGTCTGCTTCGCGACGAGATCCTCGTTGAGCTTCTGCTTGTACGCCCACTTCATTTCGCCGGTCGCGCCATCGAGCGCGAAAACCTGATTGTACGAACCCGAGTAGTACAGGACGCCGTCGGCGACCAGCGGGAACGACTGCAGGCCGCGCGTGGAGCGCGGCATCGCGTGGCTCCACGCGACCTTGAGGTTCTTGACGTTGTCGGCGTTGATCTGGTCGAGGCCGCTGTAGTGCCAGGATTTGTACGATCCATGATAGGTCAACCAGTCGGCCGGGTTCTTGTCAGCGTTGGCCAGCCGCTGCGAGTCTATGTCTGCCGCAAGGACCGGAGCGCTCATGCCCAAAATCGCGGCAGCGGCGAGCAAGGCTGCGCGAGGTATATGCGATCGTTTCACGTTTTTCTCCTCTTCGATTCGTTGATTCAAACACTTTGCGCACACCGGTCGAGAAACGGGATTAGACTCAGAGCGCGACCCTACCCGGCGCCGACCTACGGTTGAATATCCTACCCTTTATCGCGCCCGCACAAGTTTCAAAGCGGGATCAAAGCGGTGGGCAGATAAAACGAGGCGGCGACCGGATTGCTCCGGCGCCGCCTCGTCAGTGCGGCCGGGTGGACAGGAGGTCGCCCAGCCGTATTCAGCAACTCGCGGGCGGTCAGCCCTTCATGCACTCACTTTGCGCCTTGGCGCGTTCGTCGGCTTTCATGCCGGCGGTTTTCTTGTTGCACATCGCCATCTTGCTTTCCGGCTTTTCCGGCTTGGCCGACAAGCAGGTCTTCATGAAGGACTTGCGCTCGTCGCCTTTCATGTCCTTAGCCTTGTCGTTGCAGGTCTTCATTTTCTCCTGCTGCGGGGTCATTTTGGTGTCGGCCGCCATTTTGGTATCGGCGGTCATTTTGGTGTCGGCCGCAACCGCCGGGCCGCAGGCAAACAAAGCAGCCAGACAGAGGGTCAGAATCTTTTTCATGGTGTCTCTCATGGTGTCTCGCGGGAGTGGTTTTTTGACGTTTGTCGAGGGATGGGGCTCAGGGTCAGTCTACGACACGCCGATTGTTCGAAGCAACGATTTCGGCCATCGACCGGGCCGGGGGTGTCGCATATTGTTATCATGCACTGCAACATCCGCTGGGCCAGTTTGGCGTTAAAATCACCCAAATTTTTGAATTTTCACGGAAAAGCTCTTTTTCCAGCTGGCCGCCATGATCCTCATCTTGGAACCGAACGCCCGTCCGGAAAGCACCGAATACAAGATCCTGACCGGCCACCTCGACCGGCTTCCCGGCATTTCGTACCGGGTCCACCGCGAGGTCGGCGCGGAGGTCACGCTCACCGAGATCTATCTCATCGGCAACACCGCCGCCCTGACGCTGGAGCAGATGCAGGTGCTGCCGTGCGTCGAAAAGGCGGTTCGCGTTTCGGAGGCCTATCGCGTGCTCGGCCGGCACAAGCAAGGCGACGATCGACCATCGTCTTTCGAGTACAACGGCGTCAAGTTCGGACAGGACAGCCTCAACGTTTTTGCCGGCCTCTGCGCGGTCGATTCGCCGGAGTCGGTCGACGCGATGATGAAGGCGCTCCGCGATCACGGCCAGGTTTGCACTCGCATGGGCGCCTACAAACCTCGCACCAACCCGTATGCATTCCAGGGATTCGGGGCCAAATGCCTGCCCTACGTGTTCGAACTCGCCGGAAAGTACGGAATCAAAGTCATCTCCATGGAGGTGACGCACGAATCGCACGTCGACGAGATTCGTGCGGCGCTGCAGGCGACGGGCAATCCCACCGGTGTCATGTTGCAGATCGGCACCCGCAATACCCAGAATTTCGAATTGTTGAAGCTCGTCGGCAAGCAGCAGGAATTTCCGGTCCTGATCAAACGAGGGTTCGGCATCACGCTGGATGAATCGTTGAATGCGGCGGAGTACCTCGCGACAGAGGGCAACCGCAAGGTAATCTTCTGCCTGCGCGGAATGAAAACCAACATGGGGGACCCGCATCGGAATTTCGTCGACTTCTCGCACGTGCCCGCGATCAAGAGGCTGACCCGGATGCCGGTGGGAATCGACCCTTCGCACTCGGTAGGAAGCCGATCGGCAGCCCCCGATGGCATCCTCGACTTGTTTCATGTCGCCGCGCAGGGCGTCGTTGCCGGCGCCAACATGGTGCTGGTCGACTTTCACCCCAATCCCGCCAAGGCCCTGGTCGACGGCCCACAGGCGCTGCTCCTTTCCGAACTGTCCCATTTCCTGGAAGACATCGCGCTGGCACGGCAGACATACCTGCAGCGTGCTGCTCTTGCGGTCCGCTACCGGACGCCGCAGTAAGCAAGACGACGTTCACCGCCCGGAAAAGCCGACGCAATCATGGCAGCGGAAGTCGAACTCAAGCTGACGATAGACCCTGCGTCGCTGGCACAGGTGCGTGAGCATCCCGCCCTCGCCGCGGTGCTCAGCGGTCGCGCCCGCACCTCCAGAGACGTCAGCACCTACTACGACACCCGCTCCGGGGAATTGCGCAAGGCCGGGGTCGCGCTGCGTATGCGCAGGAGCGGGCACCGCTGGCTGCAGACCGTGAAGGGCGCCGGAGATCGGGTTGGCGCGCTGCATCGGCGACCCGAATATGAATGGGCGATGCGCACGTCGCGCATCGACCCCCGCAAGCTATCGACCACACCCTGGCGCGGCGTGTTCGAGGCGACGGCAGGGCGGTTGCGTCCGATCTTCGTGACCGAGGTCGACCGTACCGCGCAGCCGCTGGTATTCGCCGACGGCACGCGCGCGACGCTTTGCCTCGACGCCGGGGAGATCCGCGCCGGACGCAAGCGCGCGCCGCTCAACGAAATCGAGATCGAATTGGTGCAAGGCGAGCCGCGCCAGCTGCACGAGCTCGCGCTGTCGCTGGCCGCGGATCTCCCGGTGGCGATGGCGCGGACGAGCAAGGCCGAGCGCGGCTACGCGTTGGCGAGCCCCGCGCCGCGGGAGCCCGTGCACGCAGGCAAGCTCGCGCTCGACGCGGATGTTTCCGTCGGCGAAGCCCTGGCCCGTTTTGGCAGCGATTGTCTGGAACAGATCGGCGCCAATGCGCAATGCATCGCAGCGGGAGTCGATGGCGAATTCGTGCATCAGGCTCGGGTGGGCGTGCGCCGGCTGCGCTCGCTGTTGCGCCTCGTGGCGGGCTTGATCGGGGCAGAAATGGTCGGGCCCATCGTCCGCGACCTGCGATGGTTCTCGACCTCGCTTGGCGCTGCCCGCGATTGGGACGTATTCGCAAAAGAGACGCTCGCGGCGGTCGGCCGCGCGCTTAAGCATTCGCAATCGCGACGCGATGTCGGCATCGTGCGCGGTCGCATCACCCGCCTTGCGCACGCGCATTTTGTCGAGGCCGGTGCCACCACCGCGTCGCCGCGACTGCAGCGTCTGCTGCTCGCCGTGGGCGCGCTGCTCGCGGCGCTGGAATCGCCCTCCGCCGATCCGGCGCTGCGTGCGACGGCGCGAAGCCTGGCGAAAGACACCCTCGAACGACGCGCTCGACGGCTCGACAAACGCGGCAAGCGTCTGCAGCGGGTATCCCCCGCCGAGCGCCACCAGGCCCGGATCGCGGCCAAGAAGCTTCGCTACGTCGCGGAAGTTTTCGCGCCGCTTTTTCCCGGCTCCGGCACCAGGGACTATCTCTCCGCTCTCGGCAAGCTGCAGGGGGCGCTGGGCTACCTGAATGACCTGGCAACCGGCGAGCGGATCCTCGACGAGCTTGGGCCGCATGCTCGCACCGAGCGGCTTCTCCACGGTGTCGGCATCGTTCGCGGCTGGCTCTCCGGTGCCGAGGCATCGATCCTTTCCGATGCCGATCGCGCCTGGCGCAAGTTCGCCAAGGCCAAGCCGTTCTGGCACTGAGGACACCCCGAAGAGACCCATGCTCGAATCGGCGGAAATCGGTCACAAGATCTCGAAGCAGATCTATGCGCGCAAGGAGCCGCCGCTGCGCAAGGCGTTGTTGAACGCGCAATTCGATCTTTCCCAGACCAGGCGCGGCCCGGTTTTGATCATTCTTTCGGGGGTTCACGCGGGCGGCCGCGGCGAAACCGCGAACAAGCTGACCGAATGGATGGATCCGCGTCATATCCGCGTCGTCGCGTTCGGTCCTCGCACGCCCGAGGAGGCGGAGCGACCTCCGGCGTGGAGGTATTGGCGCGCGCTTCCGCCCAAGGGCAAGCTCGGAATCTTTCTCAACGCCTGGTACAACGAAGCGATGCGCGAAGCAACGCGCGCGGGCGGCAAGATCGACGACGACCGTCTTCATTCGCACGTGCAGGCCATTCGCGAGCACGAGCAGATGCTCAGCGACGAAGGCACTCTGCTGCTCAAATTCTGGATCCATCTTTCCAAGGCAGAGCAAAAGAAGCGATTGAATGCATTGGAGGATGACCCGCGCACGCGCTGGCGCGTGACTCCCGCCGACTGGGAGGCTTATCGCGTCTACAACAAGTCGCACGCGCTGTGGGAGCATTTGCTGCGCGAGACGTCCACCGGCGAGGCGCCCTGGTATGTGGTCGAGGGCGCCGACGAGCGCTATCGCAATCTCACCGTGGGCAAGATCCTTCTCGATGCCATGCAGTCGATCGTCAAGGTGCCGTCTGCGACCGGAAAGACGCCGCTCAAGCATGCCGTGGCCCCCACGCCGCCTTCGGTGCTCGACAACGTCAAGCTGATCCGCGACCTCGACTTGTCCAAGAAGCTTCCCAGCGAAGACTACAAGCGCGAGTTGGAGAAGTACCAGGGCAAGCTGGCGAAATTGTCGCGCCACAAGCGCTTCGCGCATCATTCGCTGATCCTTGTCTTCGAGGGCTCGGACGCTGCCGGCAAAGGCGGCGCGATTCGGCGCGTCACCGGCGCGCTCGATGCGCGGCAATACATCACCGTGCCGGTCGCCGCGCCGACCGAGGAAGAGCGCGCGCAACCCTATCTGTGGCGCTTCTGGCGTAACATTCCGCCGCACGGCGGGATCGTGATTTTCGATCGCTCCTGGTACGGTCGGGTGCTGGTCGAGCGGGTGGAAGGTTATTGCACCGTCGATGAGTGGATGCGTTCCTACAACGAGATCAACCAATTCGAGGAACAGCTCACAGCCGGCAACGCGATCGTCGTCAAGTTCTGGCTGCAGATCAGCAAGGCGGAGCAGCTGCGACGCTTCCGGGCGCGCGAGCACACCGCATTCAAGCGCTTCAAGATCACCGCCGAAGACTGGCGCAATCGCAAAAAGTGGAATCAGTACGAAGTCGCCGTCTGCGACATGGTCGATCGTACCAGCACCGAGATCGCGCCGTGGACGCTGGTCGAAGCAGAGGATAAGAACTACGCGCGAATAAAGATCCTGCGCACCATCGCCCAGCGTCTCGACCGCGCGTTGAAACCCTGAGCATGGACTATCGGCCGCCGTCGTGGCTCGCGGGAGCGCACGCGCAAACAATCTATCCGGCATTGTTCAAGCGGTGGGCACCGCAGCTCCGCCGCCAGCGCCTGGAAACCTTCGACGGAGATTTCATCGACCTCGACTGGCTCGATGCGCCGGCTGCGCAGGCGAGCGAGCCTCCGCTGGTCGTTCTTTTTCACGGACTCGAGGGCAACTCGTCGTCGCATTACGCGCGTGCCTTGATGCGCCACTTGCAGACTATCGGCTGGCACGGTGTAGTGCCCCACTTTCGCGGCTGCAGCGGTGAGCTCAATCAGCTGCCGCGCGCCTACCACTCCGGCGATTACGCAGAAATCGGCTGGATGCTCTCGGCGATCCATGCGCTGAAGCCGTCGGCGGCGCTCTACGCGGTCGGCGTTTCGCTCGGTGGAAGCGCACTGCTGAACTGGCTCGGCCGCGAAGGCGACCGTGCCGCGTCGTTGATCAATGCCGCGGCGGCGGTGTCGGCACCGCTCGATTTGACCGCTGCGGGTGTGGCCATCGGACAAGGCCTGAACCGCATTTACACCATGCATTTTCTGCAGACGCTCAAGCCGAAGGCGCTGGCGATGGCGCGCCGTTTTCCCGGTAAGCTCGACGAAGCTTCGATCCGCCGCGCCGACTCGATGTACGCCTTCGACGACGTGGTCACCGCGCCGCTGCACGGCTTCGACGGGGCGGACGACTATTGGCTGCGCGCAAGCAGCAAGCCTTGGCTGCGCGGCATCGCAGTGCCGACGCTGGTGCTCAACGCCCGAAACGATCCATTCATTCCCGCCGCTTCGCTGCCGTCCCGAGCCGAGGTCAGCGCGCCGGTCATGCTAGAGCAGCCAGAAGGCGGTGGTCACGCGGGTTTTCTCAGCGCGCCTTTTCCCGGACGCTTGGATTGGCTTCCCTTGCGGCTGGTACAATTCTTCGAGGCCGCGCAAAAACATCCCGAAGCGCACGTCGTACCCGCCACTCGCTAAAGCCGCGGCGGCGGCCAGCGTAGCGGAGTCGCAAGGCCTCGCACCCCACCCGTCCCAACCTACTCTGGCCGCCGTCGACCTCCGATGCCCTTACCTGCCGACATCTTCAAGGCCTACGACATCCGCGGCGTGGTCGGCAAGACGCTGACTGGATCGATCGTGCGCGACATTGGTCAGGCGCTCGGCTCGCTCGCACGGAAACATGGCCGGGAAACCTTGGTCGTCGGACGCGACGGCCGATTGTCCGGTCCCGAGCTTGCAGCCGCACTGGCCGATGGCGTTCGTTCCAGTGGCGCCAGCGTGATCGACATTGGCATGGTCACCACCCCAATGTGCTACTTCGCAGCGCAGAACCTCGGCACCCAATGTTGCGTCATGGTCACCGGCAGCCACAATCCGCCCGATTACAACGGCCTCAAGATGGTGATCGCCGGCACGACGCTCGCCGAGGCCGAGATCCAGGGCCTTAAGACCCGCATCGAATGCGGCGATGTCGATCACGGCGCGGGGCAAATCCGCACCGCGGACATCGTTCCGGCATACATCGATCGCATCGTCGGCGATATTCGGATCTCGCGGCCGATGAAGATCGCCATCGATTGCGGCAACGGTGTCGCGGGAGCCTACGCGCCGGATTTATTTCGGCGATTGGGCTGCAGCGTCACCGAGCTCTTCTGCGAGGTCGACGGACATTTTCCGAATCATCATCCGGATCCTTCGCAACCGAAGAATCTCGAGGATCTGGCTCACTGCCTCGCGACAACGGACAATGAGCTTGGGCTGGCCTTCGACGGCGACGGCGACCGTTTGGGTGTGGTGGCCAAGGACGGCAGCATCATTTATCCCGACCGGCAGCTGATGCTTTTCGCGGCCGACATGTTGTCGCGCAATCCCGGCGCAATGGTGATCTACGACGTGAAGTCGACCCGCAATCTCAAGCCGTGGATCGAGCGCCATCATGGCCGTCCCTTGCTGTGGAAGACGGGGCACTCGCTGATCAAGGCCAAGATGAAGGAAACCGGCGCGCTCCTCGCCGGTGAAATGAGCGGCCACACTTTTTTCGCCGAACGATGGTACGGATTTGACGATGGCTTATACGCGGGGGGCCGGCTTCTCGAAATCCTGTCGAAGGATGGCGATGCTTCGGAGGTGTTGCGGGCCCTGCCGGAGAGCCTCTCCACGCCGGAGCTTAACGTCGCCGTCGCCGAGGCGTCGGCGCACGCGATGATTGCGCATCTCGCCGAGCGCGCGAGCTTTCCCGGCGCCGCCGAGATCATTCGCATCGACGGGCTGCGGGTCGAATACAGCGACGGCTTCGGGCTCGCGCGGGCCTCGAATACGACCCCGGTCATCGTGTTGCGCTTCGAAGCCAGCGACGCCAAGGCGCTTGCCCGGATCCAGGGCGAGTTTCGTCGCGTGTTCAACGAGTCGCTGCCCGGACAGCCTCTGCCGTTCTGATGCCTATCATCTACTCTACGTCCCATGACGGGATCGACTGGACTGCCCTCAAGGCTGCGCTCGCCGCGGACAGCTTCGACAACGGACGCACCGCGCTGCAAATGGAGCGTTCATTCCGCGCCAGTTTTCGCTGCGTCTATGCGTTCGACGAAACGGAAGTGGTCGGGACCGCGCGTGCGCTGTCCGACGGGGTCTGCAATGCCTACATCGTCGACATGTGGACCCACTCGAAGCACCGGCGGCGCGGCATCGGCCGGCGGATGATGGACACGCTCTGCGAATCCCTCGCCGGGCAGCACGTCTATCTCTTCACCGACGACCAGGAAGCGTTTTACGCCGCGTGCGGGTTCGCGCCGCGCGGCGTCGGTCTTGAAAGGATCGTCGGCCGCTGGCTGCGGAATGACAGCAAATGAGCCGATGAGGCGAACGGACCCACGGCTCTTCCCGCCGGAACTTTCAAATTTCGAACACTATTTGATTGACTTGAGGAGGCATCATGCACGCGGTTCATTGCAAGCTCGGCGCCGCTATAAGCACTGTGGGCGCAGTAGGGCTGGCGCTGCTCTGCCATGGTGCTTTGGCGCAGGACAACAACGCAACGATCGCCATCGGCTACCAGCGCGGCCTGGCCTATCTGCCGGTGATCCTCATGGAGCAGCAGCGCCTGTTCGAAAAACATGCGACACGCCTCGGTCTGAAGACCACCGCCGAGTATCGGCTGCTCGGCGGACCGGGGCCGATCGTCGACGGCCTGCTGGGCGGAGCGCTGCAGGCGGGTGTCGTCGGCACGCCGTCGGCGATCCTGCTCACCGACAAGACCAAGGACATCAAGCTGATCGGGTCGATGGGCAACTTTCCCATGCTGTACATGACCAAGCGTCCCGAGCTCAAGACCGTCGCCGATCTGGGACCGCAGGACAAGGTCGCGACGACCGCGGTCAAGACCGGCATCTATTCGCTGGTGCTGCAGATGAAAGCGGCCAAGCTTTGGGGCCCCGAGAGCTACGATAGGTTGGACAAATTCACGGTGACCATGAGCCATGCTGACGCGTTAACGGCGATCCTGGCCGGCAGCGGGACCATCACCGTTCACGGCTGCAGCTATCCGCACGCATTGCAGGAGCAGGACGCGGGCGCGCACGTGATCCTCGATTCCAAGGAAGTGCTGGGAGGGACCAACGGCATGATCACCGGGCTGGTCGCATCGCAAAAATATTGCAGCGCGAACCCCAAGACCTGTCAGGCGATCGTCGCCGCGCTCACCGAGGCGCACCAGTGGGTCAACGAAGACAAGGATCGCGCGGCGAAATTCTTCTTCGACAATGGCAAGACCGGCGAAACGCTCGTCGAGCTGCAGAAGCAGATCAAGAGCACCGAGGTCAAATTCATCATCAAGCCCGAGGGCCTGCAGCCCTTCGCGGATTTCATGTATAGCGTTTCCAAGCTAGTGAAGAACAAGCTCAGCTACAACGACCTGGTGTTCGACAATCTGAAATAGGACGTGCGGTCGCCTCGCAGCACGCGCCTGGTCAATAGGCGATGCCGAGGCGGCGGTAGAGATGCGCGAGCAGCCACACCGGTCCGATCAGCAACGACCTCACATCCTCGAGAAACGCCGGTTTGCGTCCCTCGACGATGTGGCCGATGAACTGGCCGATCCAGGCGGCGATGAAAACCGCGATCGAGACGATCAGAGCGCGCGAGCCAAGCAGCGTCAGCGGCCACACCATGAGCGCGATCACGCCGAGCATCCCGAGCGCGAGCGGTAGCGACAGCCACAGATAAAACACCATCGTGGCCCCGATCGCCACGTACGCGGCAACCGGCGAGGCGCCCCAGAGCATCCCGAGCACGCTCCACACGATCAGTGGCACGCACAGCCAGTGAATCGCCTTGTTCGCCGGGTTGCGATGAAATTCCCCGTAGCGATCGAGCAGCCTGTCGATGTTGCGCGTTGGTGATCCCATGGCACTCATTTTCGCGTGAGGGCGCTCGGCAACCATCACCGCGCTGCCGACTTGATGCGGACATTGCGCAACTTCTGCAGGACATCCGTGATGCCGATCAACGCGACACCGATGTAATCGAACAATGCCGCTGGGTAGACCCCTGCATGCCGGGTACGTATTTGGACAGCACGTTGGCCATGCCGCCGCGGAGCGGGTAGTACACTCCGCCGGTGCCGCCGGTGGATCGACGGATTGATTTTTTCCTGCGCGACACCCGGAGCGGCGGCGAGAACTGCGGCCCCGACCAGAAGCGCCTTGCGTGCGCGATTCAACATGTTGCTTGCTCCTCTCTTGGTAGTCGGTCTCCGGACTTGGAGCGACCGGAGCATGCGAAGTGTATCCCCTCTCCCCTACGCAGCCCCAGCGAGCGCTGGCTCGCGCGGCGCCCGCTTCTCGAGCGCACTGACGTGGACCGGCAACGTTCCGAGCTTGCGGTCGAGGAAATAATTTCGCAGTGTGCGGGTGATCGTTCGGAACGCGAGATCGCCCCACGGAACGTCCTCTTCCCTGAACAGCCTGACGTCCAGACTCTCGGACCCCGGGCCGAACTCCAGGTCGAGCAGGCGCGCGCGGAACATCACGTAAATCTGGCTGATGTGCGGCAGGCTAATTATGGTGTACAGATCGCCGATCTCCACCCGCGCGCTTGCCTCTTCAAGCGTCTCGCGTAGCGCCCCGGCGCCGAGCGTCTCCCCGTTCTCGAGGAAGCCGGCGGGCAGCGTCCAAAGCCCTCGCCGCGGCTCGATCGCGCGCTTGCACAGCAGCACAAGGTCTTCCCAAACGGGCAGGCAGCCGACCACGACCTTGGGATTCTGATAGTGAATCGTCGCGCATGCGGCGCACACGTAGCGCTTCAAGGTGTCGCCATCGGGAACCCGAAAATCGAGCTGCGAAGAGCCGCAGTGGCTGCAGAATTTCACGACGCGGCGGCCCTGATAAAATGATCGCGATAGTACTTGAGCTCGTCGATCGATTCGTAGATGTCGGCGAGCGCTTCGTGCTTGCCCTGCTTGGTCCAGCCTCGAGCGACGTCGGGTTGCCAGCGCTTGCAAAGCTCCTTCAGCGTCGACACGTCGAGGTTGCGATAGTGAAAATAATCCTCGAGCTCGGGCATCCAGCGGGCGAGGAATCGCCGATCCTGGCAGATCGTGTTGCCGCACATCGGCGAGGCCTTCGGCGGGACATGCTCGCGCAGGAACGCGAGCATGCGCTCCTCGACGTCTTTTTCGATCAGGGTCGACGCCTTCACCTTGTCGGTGAGACCGGTTCGGGCGTGCGTCGACTGATTCCACGAGTCCATGCCGCCTAGAGTGGCATCGTCCTGGTGGACCACCAGCACCTGCGCCTCGGCGACGACGGCCAGCGCCGCGTCGGTCACCACCAGCGCAACTTCGATGATGCGATCGCTGTCCGGCCTGAGTCCGGTCATCTCCATGTCGATCCAGATCAATCGGGTTGCGTCCTGCGGCATCGGCTGTTTTGCGACTTGGCGTAAAATGGAGCTCATTGTCGCATACCGGCCGAATTTCTCACCTCGCTCTCATCTCACTTCTCACCTTATTTCTCACCTGATTTCTCACCTCATTTCTCACTAACACGCGCACCGTCATGTTCAGCTCGGCTAACTTCTTCACTGTCCTTTTTCTGCTTGCTCTCGGCGTGTCCGTTGCGCTTCAGCTCTGGCTTGCGCGGCGGCAGGTGCGTCACGTCACTGCCCATCGCAGCGCCGTGCCCGCTCACTTTGCGGGACGCATTGCGCTGGCCGCGCATCAAAAAGCGGCCGATTACACCGTCGCGCGCACCCGGCTTTCGACCGTCGATATCCTGATCGACACCTGCGTGCTATTGACGCTGACCCTGGGTGGCGGACTGTGGGCGGCCGCGACCTGGACGTCGACATTGCCGCTTGAGCCCTTATGGCGGGATGTGCTGCTGATCGTCATCGTGACTGTCGTGACCGGCGTCGTCGCACTTCCGCTTTCCTGGTACCGCACCTTCGTGGTCGAACAGCGGTTCGGTTTTAACCGCATGACGCTCGGACTGTGGCTCAAGGACATGATCAAGGCTGCGCTGATCGGTGTGGTGCTGGGACTGCCGTTGGTCACGCTCGTGCTGTGGCTGATGGCACGTGCCGGGTCGCTGTGGTGGTTCTATGCCTGGTTGGCATGGGTCGGCTTTCAGGCGCTGTTGCTCGCGCTCTATCCGACCGTCATCGCGCCTTTGTTCAACAAGTTTCGACCGCTCGCGGATGTCAAGCTCAAGGAGCGCGTGGAACGCTTGCTCGCGCGGTGCGGCTTCGCCGCCAAGGGACTGTTCGTGATGGACGGCTCGACGCGATCGAGCCACGGCAATGCATACTTCACCGGGTTCGGCGCGGCGCGGCGCATTGTGTTTTTCGACACGCTGCTCGAAAGGCTTCAACCGGAAGAGGTCGAAGCGGTGCTTGCCCACGAGCTCGGCCATTTCAAGCTGCGACATGTGCTCAAACGAACGCTCTGGTCTGCCGTGGGCAGCCTCGCATTCCTGGCGCTTCTCGGGTGGCTCACCCACGAAATGTGGTTCTACGGCGGTCTGGGCGTTCCCGGCGATGCGCCACGTTACGGGGTGGCCCTGGTTCTGTTCATGCTCACGCTTCCGGTCTTCACGTTCGTCGCCGCGCCGCTCGCATCCCTGTATTCGCGCAGGCACGAATTCGAGGCCGATGCCTACGCGGCCCGCAACGTGTCGGCGAGCGCCCTGGTTGGCGCGTTAGTCAAGCTTTACCAAGATAATGCCAGCACCCTGACGCCGGACCCGCTGCATTCCGCGTTTTATGACTCTCACCCGCCCGCCACCGCACGCATCGCGCGACTGGATGTGGCAAGCACCTGAAGGAATCCTGGAGATGAGTATCCTGCGTTTATTTCGAATAGCCTTCGCCGCCGGCATCCTGGCAGCGGCAATTCCGGTTCAAGCTGCCGTTGCGATGGCGCCCGCGCCGTTCGCCAACGGGAATGCCGACCTTGGCAAGCCACTCAACGACAAGGCTTGCGTCGGCTGCCATGCGCAACGCTTTGGTGGCGATGCGGATCAAATCTATTTTCGCAGCGAGCGGCGGGTGCGCACTGCGGCGCAATTGCTGACGCAGGTCAGCTATTGCAACGCAGAGCTTGGCACCGGCTATTTTCCGGATGAGGAAGAACACATCGCGGCGTATCTCAACAAGCAATACTATCGCTTCGAATAGCGATGGGGCGCCGGGAAGCACGCAACTGAGCACGGAACTAAAGACCATGACCAAGGAACTGCGCGTGCTGTCGGCGCTTAACTGCCGTCCCGGAGCGCCGATACTTCTCGTCTCGGAGCTGATGCTGCGCCTTCACGCGCTGCCAGGCTGGGATTACGGGGACAACCGAATCTCCAAGACATTCCGGTTTGCCAACTATTACGAGACGATCGCGTTCGTGAATGCGATTGCATACCTGGCGAATCGGCAGGACCATCATCCGGATCTGTCGGTCCACTACAATCGCGTCGTCGTGTCGTTTGCGACGCACGACGTCGGCGGGGTGACCCTCAACGATTGCATTTGCGCGGCCAAGCTCGAGGAGCTCTGCGCGTGATGGGAACCTGAGAAGAAACTCAGAGCAAACTGAGAGCACCATGAGGACACCATGACGGCCAACGCCGCGGGCCTGGTCACGGCCACGCATCGCCGTCACTATGCGGTTCGGCTCGACAACGGTGAAACGGTGGCTTGCATATTGCGCGGGCGCAGCCTTTCGATCGCGTGCGGCGACTTGGTCGAGGTCGAACGGTCGCCCTCGAACGAAGGCACCATCGTTGCGGTGGCGCCGCGAACGACGCTTTTCTTCCGCTCGGACAAACAGCGCGACAAGCTTCTCGCCGCCAACGTAACGCAAGTGCTGGGCTTCGTGGCGCCCGATCCGCCGTACGACGACGAGCTCGTGCATCGCTGGATCATCGCCGCCGAAAGCAACGATTGCCGCTTCGTGCTCATCGCCAACAAAGAGGACCTTCCCGCGTTCGCGCTGATCGCGGACAGGCTCGCCCAGTTTGCCGCGCTCGGCTATCCGGTCGTGCCTATGTGTGCCCACCGTGATGTCAGCGCGATTGTCCCGTTCCTGGAAGGTCAGCGCAGCGTTCTGATCGGTCAATCGGGCATGGGGAAATCGACGCTCATCAATACTCTGCTGCCCGATGCCGGTGCGCGGGTGGGAGAATTGTCGCGTGCGCTGCAAACCGGACGTCACACGACTACCGAAGCGACGCTCTATGAGCTCGACGATGAGAGCTGGATCGTCGATTCACCCGGCATGAAGGAATTCGGCCTCGGTCATCTCGACGCCGACGCCATCGAAAGTGCGTTCGTGGAATTGCGGCCGCTGCTGGGGACGTGCCGCTTCCGCAATTGCCGGCACGATGCCGAGCCTGGATGCGCGGTGCAGGACGCGGTCGCACGCGGCGTGGTCAAGCCATGGCGTGCCGCTCTCTTGCTGCAACTGCGCGCCGAAAGCGAGCGCCGTGGACGGACCTGGACGTAGGCAGCCGCGGATCCGTCGGCAATTCAGCCCTAAGGCGCCCAATACGCGAGGGTCAGGAGCAGCAGCACCGCCAACCACACCAGTAACGCGCGCCACACGAGGCCGATCGCGCTCGGCAGGATGTCGGCGTCGGCGGGCTCGCCCATCCCTAGCTCGGGACGGAACTCCGGCTCTCCCGTCGAGTCGGTGATGACTCCGCCGATCTGAACCCCGAGCGCGCCGGCGCCGCTGGCGAGCAGGATGCCATCGTGTATCGACGGCCATTGCTTGGCCTGTATCCGCCAACAGTAAACAGCGTCTTCGAAATCGCCAACGACGGCGAAGGTGAGCGCCGTCAGGCGCACCGGGATCCAATCCAGCCAATACAACAGGCGCTGCACCGGCCGGCCGAACGAAGTGAGCTGGTGTCCGATCGGCGTCACCGCGACACCTTGCCATTGCCCGGCAAGGAGCACCGTCAGCCGGTACAGGACCGCGCCGCCCGGCCCGGGCAGCACCAGGAACCAGAACAAGGTACCGAAGACGTGACGATACGAGTCTTCGATCCCCTGTTCGATGGCGAGCTTCGGAATCTCCTCCGCGGTCGTGGCGCTCGCGTCGGCGCCGCGCCAAGCCATGAGGCGCTTGCGCGCGCCGATCGCATCGCCCGCACGCAGTGCATCGCCGATCGCCGTAAAGGCGTGGCTGAAATGGCGAAAGCCGACGAGCAGATACAGGATCGCAACGTTCCAGACGAGACCCAGCACCGGATGCAGCGCGTCGAGCGCCCAGTAGCCGGCCGCGGCTATCGCAACCGGCGGACCCATCGCAAGCAACGCCGTGAGCGCACCTTGCTGCTCGGTGCCGGCGTTGAAGCGGCGCTCCAGAAAGCGTGCATATCGACCGAAGAGCCGTTGCACGCCATTGCGCCACTGGAATGCGCGCCATTGCTCCAGCCCGAGCGCAACCAGGATGGCGATGAAATTCATGGTTTGCGGATCATTTCAGAAATTCTTTGCTGAAGATCGATCGCGACCAGCAGCGATCGTTGTGCGCCGAGCAGCATTATTGCTCCTGGTGATGCGCCGACCGCATGCCGGTCCGATCGTTCCGACGCCGGCACGCATCCAAGGCTTAAAGCGAGGCCCTGGCCGGCTACGAGCAGATCGCGAGCACTTGGTCCGGCAGCAGCGTCGAGCGCTGCGTCCGCTGATCGATCCAGACGATGCGGGCGCTCCCCTCGGCATACTTGCGATCGTTCATCCACATTTCGTAATGGCTGTCCAGGTTCGACCGGCCGGGAGCATCGACGAACATCCGCACGTCGATGGCGCCGGGGTAGCAAAGCGGAAGAAGGAACGTGCAACTGGCGTTGACGATGACACAGCCCAGACCTTCGACGTCGCCGATACGCTCGCGCAGGCTTTCGAGCCATTCGATACGCGCCTGCTCCATATAGCGAAAGTAGACGGTGTTGTTGACGTGCCCTTGCGCGTCCATGTCGCCCCATCGTATGGGGACCGAAACGCTGTGCACGAGCTTGCGCGCCGAAGCCATCGCGGTTCCTTGCAAAAGGTAATTATAATGGCTCGTGGGTGGAATGCCTTCGGGAGCTTGCAATGCCGCGTGACGTGATGGAATACGACGTGGTCATCGTCGGTGGCGGTCCGGCCGGGCTGTCGGCGGCGATCAGGCTTAAGCAACTCGCGGCAGAGAACCAACGCGACGTCAGCGTTTGCGTGCTCGAAAAAGGCTCGGAAATCGGCGCGCACATCCTGTCCGGCGCGGTGATCGACCCCAAGGCGATCAACGAGCTGATTCCGGACTGGCGGGCCTTGGGTGCGCCGCTGAAGACACCGGTCACCGAGGACCGGTTCATGATCCTTACTGCGGACAAAGCGTACAGCATCCCGAACTGGTTATTGCCGCCGCTGATGAGCAATCACGGCAACTACATCATCAGCCTCGGCAATCTGTGTCGATGGCTGGCGCAGCAGGCAGAGTCACTCGGGGTCGAGGTTTATGCCGGCTTTGCCGCGGCCGAGATCCTCTACGATGCACGCGAAAACGGCGGCGCTGTGCTCGGCGTCGCCACCGGCGACGTGGGCATCGCCAAGGACGGCTCGCGCAAACCCGAATATCAGCCGGGCATGGAGTTGCGCGCGAAATATACGCTGTTTGCCGAAGGCTGTCGCGGCTCGCTGTCGCAGGAGCTGATGTCGCGATTCAACCTGCGCGACGGCATCGATCCGCAGAAGTATGGCATCGGCCTCAAGGAACTGTGGCAGATCGCGCCGGAAAAGCATCGGCCGGGCTTGGTGCTTCACAGCCAGGGCTGGCCACTGGATACGACAACGGGCGGCGGATCCTTTTTGTATCACTTGGAAGAGCAGTTGGTCGCGGTCGGTTTCGTCGTCCACCTCAACTACGAGAATCCGTACCTTTCGCCGTACGATGAATTCCAGCGTTTCAAGACGCATGCGGCGATACGCGGCACCTTCGAGGGGGCGAAGCGCTTGTCCTACGGCGCGCGGGCGATCAATGAAGGCGGCCTGCAATCGGTGCCACGGCTCGTGTTTCCCGGAGGTGCTCTGATCGGCTGCGCGGCGGGCTTTGTCAATTTGCCGCGAATCAAGGGGACGCACAACGCGATGAAGACCGGCATGCTCGCGGCAGAGGCCGCGTTCGCGGCCTTGCGCGAGGACCGTCAGCACGACGCGCTGACCGCGTATCCTGCGTTGTTCAGGCAGTCCTGGGTCTATGACGACCTGTACAAGGTACGCAACGTCAAGCCGGGCCTCAAATGGGGGCTATGGGGAGGCACTGCGCACGGAGGCGTGCACATGTGGCTCAGCGACCTTGGGTTGGGCGCTCTGGTGCCCTGGACGCTGCGACACGACAAGCCGGACCACGAGTCGCTTAAGCCCGCCGCCGAGATGCCGAAAATCGAGTATCCGAAATACGACGGCGTGCTGACCTTCGACAAGCTCTCATCGGTCTTCGTGTCCAATACCAACCACGAGGAGAATCAGCCGTCGCATTTGCAGCTTCGCGACCCCACGATTCCCGTCAACGTGAATCTGGCCTTGTACGATGGGCCGGAGCAGCGCTACTGTCCCGCCGGCGTGTACGAATTCGTCGCCGCTGGTGCATCAGCGGGCGCGGGAAAGCGGCTGCAGATCAACGCGCCGAACTGCGTGCACTGCAAGACCTGCGATATCAAGGACCCGCGGCAGAATATTCACTGGGTGCCGCCGGAGGGCGGCGGCGGACCGAACTATC
>DATNNK010000201.1:0-3198 GCA_035601875.1 Casimicrobiaceae bacterium
GTCCCGCGCGAGTCTCGATCTGGACCATCCCCGGGACATCGGTGTAGTGATACGGGAAACGCCGCACGTCCGACAGATCGGATAATGCGCGACCCATGAGGCGCTTGACCGATACAATCGTGTTCTGGGGATCGTGCGCCTGCGCGTCCTGTGCCGGGTATCCCACCGAGACTGCGTCGTCGCCATAGCGCACGACCGAAGGCAGCAGCGGCCGGCCCTCCTGGTCGGGCAACATCACCGGAATACCGCTGCGAACCGTCGCCACCAACGAATTGGTGGTGCCGAGATCGATGCCGACCGCCCGCCGATGCTGACGCGGCGCCGGCGCCTCGCCTGGTTCGGCGATCTGAAGCAGCGCCATCAGTCGTCGATCTCAGCGATGGCCGCTCCGATGTCGGCGGCAACCTTGGACAGGAACTTGAGCTTGCGTAAGCTCACGCGTGCCTCCGCCGGCACGCTCGGAAGATCGAGCTGCTCGGCGAGCTCCCGCTCGAGCACGGCGGCCGTACTCTCGACACTCTTCCGCAGGGTGGCCAGCGCACCCGCATCGCGCCTGGCAATTGCCTCGGCCACGGATTCGCGACACTCGAGCTGCTGCTCGAGAAAGGCCGGCGGAAGCGCCGTATCCGTTTCCGCCAGTGCGTCGATGCCGCGCAAGAGCAGCAGATAATTCGCACGCTCCACGGGACTCTTGAGCGCGCGATACGCTTCGTTGACGCGCGATGAGGATTGAAGTGCGAGCCGGCGCTCCTCGTCGCCCGCCGCAGCAAACCGGTCGGGATGCACCTCCGTCTGCAGCTTGCGATACGCCGCGTCCAGTTTTGCAGGATCGAACCGATAGCGCGCGGGCAAGCCGAACAGCGCGAAGTAGTCTTGGGAAAAATCGATCATGGTCTTCGTCCTCCCGGCTTACGGAAGGATCGAGGTGGGGCTCGGGGCGGCAGGCGCAGGTCACTCGCCCGATCGGGAAGCGAACGCTTTATATGTTGAAGCTTTCCCCGCAGCCGCACTCATCTTTCACATTCGGATTGTTGAATTTGAAACCTTCGTTCAAACCCTCGCGTGTGAAATCGAGCTCGGTCCCGTCAAGGTACGGCATGCTCTTGGGGTCGACGATGACGGTGACGCCATGGCTTTTGAACTGATGATCCTCAGGGCGGATGTCGTCGGCGTATTCGAGCTTGTACGCGAGGCCGGAGCAACCCGTGGTGCGCACGCCCAGGCGCAGACCCACGCCTTTCCCCCGTTTGGTCAGAAACCTCGCGACGTGGCTTGCCGCGGTCTCGGTGAGCGAAATCGCCATCGTAGTATCAGGCAGTCACGACAGTGCCGGCAGGCGTGGTCTGTGTTTCGACCGTCGGCGCCGTGCCCGAACCGTGCTTCTGCTTGTAATCGGCGACCGCCGCCTTGATCGCGTCCTCGGCGAGAATCGAGCAGTGAATCTTCACCGGCGGAAGTGCGAGCTCCTCCGCGATGTGCGTGTTCTTAATCGTCAGCGCCTGATCGAGCGTCTTACCCTTGACCCACTCAGTCACCAGCGACGACGACGCGATCGCGGAGCCGCAGCCGTAAGTCTTGAACTTCGCGTCTTCGATGGTGCCGTCCGCGCTGACCTTGATCTGAAGTTTCATTACGTCGCCGCAGGCGGGCGCGCCGACCATGCCGGTGCCCACATCGTCAGCGTCCTTTGCGAACGATCCGACATTGCGCGGGTTTTCGTAATGATCGAGCACTTTATCGCTGTATGCCATTTTGAACCTCTTGATGTTGCGTTCGTTGTTGACTCTGGTGCGGTTAGTGCGCTGCCCACTCAATGGAATTGAGGTCAACGCCGTCCTGGTACATTTCCCAGAGCGGGGACAGCTCGCGCAGCTTGGCGATCTTGCCTTTCATCAGCCCCACGGTGTAGTCGATCTCTTCTTCGGTGGTGAAGCGTCCGACCGTGAAACGAATCGAGCTGTGCGCCAGCTCGTCGCTGCGGCCCAATGCACGCAGCACGTATGAAGGCTCGAGCGATGCCGACGTGCACGCCGATCCCGACGACACTGCGACATCCTTGATCGCCATGATCAGGCTCTCACCCTCGACATAATTGAAGCTGGCGTTGAGGTTGTGCGGGACGCGGTGCTCCATGTCTCCGTTGATGTACAGCTCCTCGATCTCGGAAAGACCCTTCAGCAGCTTGTCGCGGAGCATGCGTATGCGCTCGTTGTCGGTCGCCATCTCCAACCGCGCCAGACGAAATGCTTCGCCCATGCCGACGATCTGGTGCGTCGGCAGCGTGCCCGAGCGCATCCCGCGCTCGTGTCCTCCACCGTGCATCTGCGCTTCGATGCGCACCCGCGGCTTGCGTCGCACGAAAAGCGCGCCGACGCCCTTCGGCCCATAGGTCTTGTGCGCCGAAAACGACATCAGGTCCACCTTCAGCTGTACAAGATCCACCGGAAGCTTGCCGGTCGCCTGGGCGGCATCCACGTGAAAGATAATCCCGCGGCTGCGGCAAAGCTCACCGATCGCGGCAATGTCTTGAATCACACCGATTTCGTTGTTGACGTACATGACCGAGACCAGAATTGTGTCCGGCCTCAGCGCCGCACTGAGCTTTTCGAGGTCGAGCAAGCCATCGGGCTCGACGTCGAGATAGGTGACGTCGAATCCGTCGCGCTCGAGCTCGCGCATGGTGTCGAGGGTCGCCTTGTGCTCGGTTCTGACCGTCACCAGGTGCTTTCCCTTGTCTTTGTAGAAATGCGCCGCGCCCTTCAGGGCGAGGTTGATCGATTCGGTGGCGCCCGAGGTCCAGACGATTTCCTTCGGGTCGCAGTTGACCAGCTTCGCGACTTCTGCGCGCGCCTCTTCGACCGCGTGCTCCGTTTCCCACCCGAACGAATGCGAGCGCGACGCAGGATTGCCGAAATGCTCCGTCAGATACGGAATCATCTTGGCCGCCACGCGAGGGTCGACCGGCGTCGTCGCCGAATAGTCGAGGTAAATGGGCTTTTTCATCGAGTCGTGAGGCTTACGCCATGGTGGCGGGTTCGCGTTTCTTGCCCGGCAAGGAATGGTGAACGTGCAGGACATTGACCTCGGGCCGCTCCTGCTGGCGCACCAGCTCTTCCAGGGTCACCGAGCGCAGATAGGCAAAGATGTGGGTGTTGAGCCCCGCCCACAACTCATGGGTCATACATCGCCGGTCGTCGA
>DATNNK010000202.1:0-4041 GCA_035601875.1 Casimicrobiaceae bacterium
ACTTTCATCGCCGACTTCACTTTGGGGACCACCACCGCGCTGGCGATCGTGGCGCATGCGATTCCACAGCAGGTGGGAGACTTCGCGGTGTTGCTGCATTCGGGCTACACGCGGCGACGCGCCTTTGCGTACAACCTCGCCACGGGCGCGGCGACGATGCTGGGCGGCCTCGCCGGGTATGCCGCGCTGGCGTCGATGCAGGAGGTGTTGCCCACCGTACTCGCGCTCGCCGCGGCGAGCCTGCTTTATGTCGCAGTCGCCGATCTGATCCCGAGCCTGCATCGTCACCCATCGCCCGGCGATACCGCGCGGCAGCTCGCGCTGATCGGCGTCGGGATCGCGATCATTGCCATCGCGCACGTTGCGCTCGAGCATTAGAGCATCTCGAACGCGTTGGCGTTTGTGCTGGCGTGACCGGGCGGCTAAACTCGTTGGCACCGTCCGCGGCCCGTGGTGTCTGTCCTGTCGATGCGATATGAGATGAGAAAGTCGAAAAAAATCGAGGCGATTCGCGCCAAGCCCGGCGTACAGGCGACCCAATGGCCCGAGCTCGCGGAAGAGTGGCAGACAGCAGGCCGGGAATGGGCCAGCTGGTGGTCCAGCGCGGTGACCGGCGGTTCCGCCGATGCCGCGCGACGGGGCACCACTGTCGATACCGGCCTTGCTCCTCCCGCCCTGCCGGCGGCGTGGATTCAGCCCGAGGCGCTGGCCGACATCACTGGGCGCTACCGACAGCGATTCGAAGCGCTCTGGTCACGCATCGTCGACGGAGCCGGCCCGCTCTCCGTCCCCGAAGCGGAAGGCGATCGCCGCTTCGCCGCAAAGGCATGGCGCGAGCAGCCGTACTTCGCGCTGCTCAAGAGCGCCTATCTGCTCTACTCCGACTACGTGCGCGAGCTCACCGACCTGGCGCAGGCGGATCCGGACACAAAAAAAAGGCTGGCATTCATCGCCGACCAGTACATCAACGCCATTGCACCGTCGAATTTTCTCGCGACCAATCCCGATGCCTTGCGGCTCGCACTCGATTCCGGGGGCGCCTCGATTGTCCAAGGCGCGTCGAACCTGATCACCGACGCTCAGCGCGGCCGGATCGCCATGACCGACGAGACCGCATTCGAGGTAGGACGCAATCTGGCGACGACGCCGGGCAGCGTCGTTTTCAAGAACGAGTTGATCGAGCTGATCCAATACGCGCCGACCACGCCCACCGTATTCAGGCGTCCGCTGCTCATTGTCCCGCCGTGCATCAACAAGTACTACATCCTCGACCTAGGGCCGGAGAATTCCTTCGTTCGGCACGTGGTTGCGCAGGGCCACACCGTATTCATGATTTCCTGGCGCAACATTCCAGCCGAGCTCGGGAACCTTACCTGGGACGACTACCTTGAACGCGGCGCGCTTGCGGCGCTTGATGTCGCGCGCGAGATCGCATCGAGCAAGACCATCAACACGGTAGGATTTTGCGTCGGCGGCACGCTCCTCGCGTGCGCGCTCGCCGTGCTGGCGGCGCGCCACACGCCGCACGTCGCGAGCGCTACTTTGCTGACGACGATGCTCGACTTCGCGGATCCCGGCGATATCGGTGTCTACATCTCGCGCGATTCGCTCGCCGCTCGCGAGCGAGCGCTCCTTGCCGGAGCCCGGATTCGAGGAAGTGAATTGGCGAGCGCGTTCGCGAGCCTGCGGCCGAACGAGCTGGTGTGGAATTACGTGGTCGGCAATTACCTTAAGGGCCAGACGCCTCCCGCCTTCGATCTGCTCTACTGGAACAGCGATTCCGCCAACCTTCCCGGTCCCATGTATTTTTCCTACGTGCGCGACATGTATCTCGATAACCGCCTACGCGAGCCCGGGGCATTGACCATGTGCGGCCAGGCGATCGATCTACGACGGATCTCGGTGCCTACGTATGTCCTGGCGACGCACGATGACCACATTGTGCCGTGGCGATCGGCGTACAAGACGATCGGGCTCCTGGGCGGCGACCTCAGTTTTGTGCTTGGCGCATCGGGACATATTGCCGGCGTCATCAATCCGCCGCAAAAGCATCGCCGCAACTTCTGGACCAACGAGCTGCTTACCGACGACGCAGACGATTGGCTCTCTCGCGCGGCGGTGCATCCGGGAAGCTGGTGGCCGCATTGGTCGGCTTGGCAATCGGAACACGGGGGGCCGCGGCGGGCGGCGCCGGCGAGCGCGGGGAGCGATAAGCATCGAGCGCTGGCTCCGGCGCCGGGGAGCTACGTTGCCGAACAGGTTGCTTGAGGAGCGCATTTTTGCCGCGCAAGAATCGGCCGCTGCTTGCGAATCGAGATGCGGCGGGAAGACTCCTGCGTTAAAATGGAGGGAATATTGTCCGGCGCGCTGTCCTGCAAGCCGGTCGTTCTATCTATCCTCTTGTGGAGAACCCAGTGACCGACATCGTCATCGTCGCCGCAACGCGGACCGCCATCGGCAAATTCGGAGGCGCGCTCGCGAAAATCCCGGCGCCTGAATTGGGCGCTACCGTGATTCGCGAGCTGCTCGCTCGCGCCAAGCTGCAAGCCGATCAGATTTCCGAAGTGATCCTGGGCCAGGTGCTCGCTGCCGGCAGCGGTCAAAACCCGGCGCGTCAGGCGCTGATCAAGGCCGGGCTGCCGGCGGCAATTCCGGCGATGACCATCAACAAGGTCTGCGGGTCCGGGCTCAAAGCGGTCATGCTCGCGGCGCAGGCTTTGCGCTGCGACGATGCCGAGATCGTCATTGCGGGCGGGCAGGAGAACATGAGTGCCTCGCCCCACGTGCTGCCCGGATCGCGCGATGGATTCCGGATGGGCGACGCCAAGCTCGTCGACACGATGATCGTTGACGGTCTGTGGGATGTCTTCAATCAGTATCACATGGGGACAACCGCGGAAAATGTCGCCAAACAATACGGTATTTCGCGGGCTCAGCAGGACGAATTCTCGGTCGCGAGCCAGAACAAGGCCGAAGCCGCGCAGAAAGCAGGAAAGTTCAAGGACGAGATCGTCCCGGTGATGATTCCTCAGCGCAAAGGCGATCCGCTCGCCTTCGCCGCGGACGAATTCATCAAGACGGGGACGACGCTCGAGTCGATCAGCGGCTTGCGGCCTGCATTTGCCAAGGACGGATCGGTGACTGCCGCCAACGCATCGGGCATCAACGACGGTGCAGCCGGGGTCGTGGTCATGAGCGCCGAACGCGCGGCGAAGCTCGGTCTCAAGCCTCTGGCGAAGATCAAGGCGTTCGCGTCTTCCGGCGTCGACCCTTCGATCATGGGCATGGGACCGGTGTCTGCCTCGCGGCGCTGCCTCGAAAAGGCGGGCTGGAAGCCGGCTGACCTCGATCTCATGGAAATCAACGAAGCCTTCGCGGCGCAGGCCTGCGCGGTCAACAAGGAGATGGGTTGGGACACCAGCAAGATCAACGTCAATGGCGGCGCGATTGCGCTCGGCCACCCGATCGGGGCATCAGGGTGCCGCGTCCTGGTGACGCTGCTCTACGAGATGGCGCGGCGCGATGCCAAGAAAGGTCTCGCATCGCTTTGCGTCGGCGGCGGCATGGGGGTCGCGATGGCTGTGGAGAGGTAAGCCCGAGCGACACCGGCCACCGGTGCTGGAAGTAAATAAGGGAACTGCAGGTCCATCGTTTGCACTGAGGAGGATGACAAAAATGGCACAAGACAAACATCGCGTCGCATTGGTGACCGGCGGCATGGGAGGCCTCGGCGAAGCTATTTGCATGAAGCTCGCAGCGCTCGGCAACACAGTAGTCACCACCCACTCTCCCGGCAATGCAAAGGCGCACGATTGGCTCGAGTCGATGAAAAAGGCGGGCTACAAGTTCCACGCCTATCCGTGCGACGTCGTCGACTGGGATTCGTGCGTCGCCTGTGTGGCCCAGGTAGTGAAGGACGTCGGCGCGGTGGACGTGCTGGTCAACAACGCCGGCATCACCCGCGACATGACCTTCAAGAAAATGGACAAGGCAAACTGGGACGCGGTGATCAGAACCAATCTCGACTCCTGCTTCAACATG
>DATNNK010000203.1:0-10446 GCA_035601875.1 Casimicrobiaceae bacterium
AGCCTGCGCGCCCACTGTTTGAGATCGTCATCCGAGTAGGTTTCGAGTCGAAGCCGGACGTAGCCCCAAGGGGCGGTTTCAACGAGAGGCGGCGGCGCGTTGTCCTCGCGCTCGGAAAGGCACAGCGCCGCCCCGGCTCCCTTGAGCGCGTCGTAGACATCGTCGGCGAACCAGCTATCGTTGCGAAATTCGAACGCTGCGCCGTGGTCGCCGGGTAGCAGACGGAGAAACGCGGTGAGGCGCGGCAGGTCCTTTTTCAGGTTCGGCGGCAGCTGAAACAGCACCGCACCACGCTTGGCGCCCAGCGCTGCGAGGTTCCGGTACAGAAAATCGACCGAATCGGCGACCGCCTCCACTTTGAGTCGCGCCATATGAGTGATCCGGCGCGACGCCTTGATCGCGAACCGGAAGCGCTCCGGCGTCAGGCTGGCCCAGTTCTCGAGCATGGCCGTCTTGGGCATTCGATAGAAGGTGTTATTGATCTCGACTGTCGGCAGGCGCTCGGCGTAATAGGCCAGCATCTCCTCCGGCTTGATCTTCTCAGGATAGAAATTTCCCTTCCATTCCTTGAAGGAATAGCCGCTAGCACCTGCCAGAAGCCTCGAAGGCGTCATGTGCTTGGTCCTCCCTAGGTCCCTGCTAACGTTCGCATGACCGGGTGACGCGGTAGGCGAAGCATTTTCGTCATCCTGCTCCCCACTTTCGCCGGGGACGACCGCTTAGCAGACGCTGTCCATCAATTTGTTTCATAAACCTCAATACAATTGCAGCATGCCAAAAAACAGCCTGACCGAATACTCCGCCAAGCGCACCTTCGCGGCGACGCCCGAGCCGTCGCCGGCGCTGCCCGCGGCCGGGAGCGGGCCGCTGCTGTTCGTCGTCCAACAGCATGCCGCACGGCAACTGCACTACGACTTCCGGCTCGAATGCGAAGGCGTCCTCAAGTCCTGGGCGGTTCCCAAGGGTCCGGCGCTCGATCCTGGCGAAAAGCGCCTCGCCGTGCACGTCGAGGATCACCCTTATGACTATGCCTCGTTCGAGGGCGTGATTCCACCCGGGCAATACGGCGCGGGCGAAGTGATCGTCTGGGATTGCGGCGTCTACTCGCCCGACGAAGGCGGCGAGACCTGGTTCCACGACCGCGGGCAGGCGGAGCGGCAGGTGATGGAAGGCCTGGAAAAAGGCAAGTTGAGCATCCTGCTGCGCGGCGAGAAGCTGAAGGGCTCCTTCGCACTGGTGCGCACCAAGGACAAGAAGCAGTGGCTGCTGATCAAGCACAAGGACCGGTTCGCCGCGGCCGCCGATATTACCGCGCAGAACCGCTCGGTTCTCTCCGGGTTGGCGGTAGCGGACCTCAAGGTCGTCCCCGCGCACCGCATTCCCGCCTCGCGGCTCGTTCCCTCGGGCACGTTCGAAGCGATGCCCGCCACGCTCGCCCCCATGCTCGCCGAAACGGGCGACGCCCCCTTCAATCGCGCGGACTGGCTATGGGAGCCCAAGCTCGACGGCTATCGGGTGCTCGCCTTCATCGACGAGCACGGGGTCAAGCTGCGTTCGCGGAGAGGACTCGAGCTTGCGTCCAAGTTCCCGCGGCTTGCCGCCGAGCTGGCTAAGCAGGACGCGAGAGGCATGATCCTGGACGGCGAGCTGGTGGCGTTCGACGCGAACATCAAGCCGTCCTTCGCGGCGCTTCAGGATCGTGCCCAGTTGAAGACCGAGCGGGAGATCGCCGCGGCCGACGAGCAGGTGCCGGTGGTCTTCTTCTGCTTCGACCTGCTCTATTTCGCCGGAATCGATTTGCGCAAATCGGCATACCGCGATCGGCGGCGCTATCTTGCCCAGTGCCTGCTGCCCACGCCACGGGTGCAGCTCGTGCACGCGTCGGAAGACGGGATGGCATTGCAGACCGCGGCGCTTGCCAACGGCTTCGAGGGCGTGATCGGCAAGCGCAAGGAAAGCCGCTATGAAAGCGGCCGGCGCTCGACGTCGTGGCTGAAGGTCAAGCCCACGCAAAGTGCGGACTTTGTCGTCGGCGGCTATACCCGGGGAAAGGGCTCGCGTACCCCGCTCGGCGCGCTCCTCGTCGGCTACTGGGACAAGGGCAAGCTCCGCTACGCCTCGCACGTGGGCTCCGGCTTCGACGAGCGCACGCTCGTGCAGGCGAAGACGCGGTTGGACCTCTTGCAAAGAAAGAGCTGCCCGTTCGTCGAGCAGCCGGAGCTCAATGCACCGACGACCTGGGTCGAGCCCGAAACCGTCGCCGAAGTGAGCTTCCACAGCTGGACCGAGGACGGCGCGCTGCGTGCGCCGGTGTTTCTGCGATTGCGCGACGACGTCGATCCAAAAGGCGTGCGGCGCAGCGAAGCCGGCCCGACGCCGCAGGCGACTTCTTCCTCTGGCGGCGGCCCGGTCGATGAAGTCGTGGCGCAGCTCGAAAACACAAAGCCAGCGTTCACGATCGCGGTGGGACCGCATCGGATCCGCCTGACGCACCTCGATCGCGTCTATTGGCCCGCGGATGCGGCGCTGCAGCAACCGGCCCTGACCAAGCGCGATCTGCTGCGCTACTTCGCCCAGGTCTCGCCCTTCATCCTGCCGCATCTGGCCGATCGCCCGCTGACCATGATCCGCATGCCGGACGGCATCCGCGGGCAGCGATTCTTCCAGAAACACTGGGAGCAGGAGCGGCCGGCGTTTGTCGAGACCATCACGGTGTTCTCGGGCCACAAAGACGAGCGCCACGAGTACCTGCTGTGCAACAACCTGCCGACGCTCTTGTGGCTGGCGCAGTCCGGGACGCTCGAATTCCACGTCTGGCACTCGCGCGCGAAGCCCGAAGCTGACGCCCTCTCGAAAAGCACCGATTACGCCACTTCGCTCGCGACGCTGGAGGGCTCGATACTCAACTATCCCGACTACGTGTTGTTCGACATCGATCCCTATATCTATTCCGGCAAGGAAGCGCCGGGCGGGGAGCCGGAGCTCAACACGGTCGCCTTCGAGAAGGGCAAGGAGGTGGCGTTCTGGCTGCGCGAGCTGCTACAGACCATGTCGCTCGAGCCCATCGTCAAGACCTCGGGCAAGACCGGCCTGCACGTGTTCGTGCCGATCCGGCGCACCATCGATTTCGACGCCGCGCGCCACGTGTCCGAGCTGGTCGGCAGGCACCTGATGCGCCTGCACCCCAAGGACATCACTCTGGAATGGAGCGTGCCCAAGCGGACAGGCAAAATCTTCATGGATTACAATATGAACGTTCGTGGCAAGACGCTGAACGTCGCCTATTCGCCGCGAGGCGAACCCGGGGCGCCGGTGTCGATGCCTTTGACCTGGGAAGAGCTTGCAGGCGCGCACCCGCTCGATTTCAGAATCACCAATGCGGCGCAGCGCCTGTCAGAGACGGGCGATCGATGGCGCGACGCCCTGAGCCGCAAGCAGAGCCTTGAGAGCGCGTTAAAGCTCGTCAAGGCCTGAACAACGAGGGAGGCAGGACATGGCTGCACGATCGATAGCATCGTTGACGGTTTCGTTCGGGCTGGTGTCGATTCCGGTGAAGCTCTATTCGGCCACCGAGGCGAGCCGGGCGATCTCCTTCAATCTGCTGCATAAGAGCTGCGGATCGCGCTTGAAGCAGCAGTACATCTGCATCAAGGAGGAAGTGCCGGTCGTGCGCGAGGACATGGTCAAGGGCTATGAATTCGCGAAGGACCAATACGTGATGTTCACGCCCGAGGAGCTGAAGGCGATGGAGGAGGCCGGCACCCACATGGCCGAGATCACCGAATTCGTGCCGATCGAGGCGGTCGACCCGGTTTACTTCGACAAGGCGTACTACCTCGCACCCGACAAGGGCGGCGCCAAACCGTTCGCGCTGCTCGCCAGCGCATTGCGCGAGTCGAAGCGCTGCGCGCTCGGGCGCTGGGCCGCCCGCGGCAAGCAGTACATCGTGATGATCCGTCCGGTCGAGGAGGGCCTCGTCATGCAGCAGCTTCTCTACGCCGGCGAAGTGCGGTCGATCAAGGACATCGAGATTCCGAAGACCGAGGTGAAGGCCGCCGAGCTCAAGCTGGCGAAGATGCTGATCGAGCAGCAGGCCTCCGACACCTTCGATCCCGCCGTGTACACCGACGAGGTGAGCGCGCGCATCGAGGCCGCGGTGCAGAAGAAAGTCGAGGGTCAGGAGATCACCATGGCCGAGGCGCCCGAAGGCGGCGCCCAGGTCATCGACCTCATGGAAGCGCTGCGCGCCAGCCTCGAGAAGAAGGCGGCGGCACCCTCCAAGGCGCGCGAGCCGCAAGCTGAAGCGCGCAAGCCGCCCAAGCGGGCACAGGAGGTTCCCGCCGCGGTGCCGGCGGCGCGCAAGCGTGTCAAGAACAAGGCCTAGCCCGCAAAGCAGCGCTTCGATGCATCCGTACGGCGTCGGCGACGTCGAGAAGCTGCTTCACCTGCCGCGCAGCACGATTCGAGCGTTGATCGCCGCCGGGTTCGTGTCACCCGCGCGCGGACCCCGCAACGCGTGGCTGTTTTCCTTCCAGGACCTGATCGTGCTGCGCACCGCGCAGGCGCTTGCCGACGCGAAGGTGCCGCCACGGCGGATCACGAAATCCGTGAGAGAGCTTCGCCGCCACCTCCCCGATGCCATGCCGCTGTCAGGCTTAAGCATCTGCGCGGTGGCCGACCGCGTCGTCATCCGCGAAGGCGGCAGCCGCTGGCAAGCGGAGTCAGGGCAGTACCTGCTCGCGTTCGAGGGCGATCCCGCAGACGGCTCATTGAGCGTGATCGAACAGAAGACAGTGGCCGAGGCGCCGAGCGGCGCGGAGGAGTGGTTCGACAAGGCTGCGGCGCTGGAGCGAGATGACGTCGAAGGCGCGCTACGCGCATACGAGCGAGCCATCGCCATCGACCCGGCGTTTCTCGACGCCCACATCAACCTGGGGCGGCTCTTGCACGAAGGCGGGCGCTTCGCGAAGGCCGAGCAAATCTATCGCGCGGCGATCAAGGCGTGTGGCGGCGATCCGTTGCTGCTCTACAACCTGGGCGTGCTCTTCGACGACATGGATCGCAAGACGCAGGCGATGGAGGCCTACGAGGCGGCGCTGCGCAGTGATCCCGGTCTGGCGGATTGCCACTACAACCTGGCGCTGCTCTACCAAAGGCTCGAGAAGCCGAAGGAAGCCATTCGCCACCTGTCGCGGTATCGCGCGCTGATGGAGGCCCGATCGAAGTAAGGAAGCGGTCGAGCCTTATCTGCCCTGACCTGGATTCGACCGGACAAATAATCTCCGACTAACTTGGAGAATATTTCATTCTACGACCGCGTTTCGACCCCAAGCGGACGGTCGGGATTTCGGAAAGCAGACGTTCAACGAGTTCGTTAGCCGTGTCTGGTTGAGTTGGTGCTAGATTCGTCTCGCTAGGTGCTACAACGCCTTTGTCCCTTCAATGACGCCAATGACGCCACTCGGGGGAAACCAGCTCGTGACAAAGCTCCAGCCCGATTGCTGCAGGAGACGTCGGTACTCCTGCACCGTCCGTTCCCGCCCCGTGCCCCAGCACATCATGTGCATGTCGAACAAGGATGCGAAATCCGGTTTGCCGTGTCTGGAATCACATGTTCCACCATGAACACGCGACACGCAGTGCGCCCATGCAGGTGCAAGTTCTTCAGGATCTGGACACACTCACCATCGCTCCAGTCGTGAAGAATCATCTTCATGATATAGGTATCAGCCGCCGGAACACTGACAAACATGTCGCCGGCAACATACCTGCAACGATCGCGGACATGAAGTCGCTCAGCCCAGAGCGTTTGTGAATCTTCTATCACACTGGATCGTTCCAGCACGGTGCCCACGAGGTGCGGATTTTGAACCAGCAGCTGGCACAGAAGATGACCTTGCCCGCCACCAACGTCACATAGATGCGTATTCGAAGTGAAGTCGCAACGGCGTAGGGCCTCGATTGTCCGATTGTCCACGCCGTTTGCAGTCTCGAATAGCTGCTCATCCCGTCGTCAAAGCAGTTACCGTATGGCGGTCGATGCGTGGCATGTTCGAACGCAGTGGCGCCGTACTCGCGAACGAAGCCATTTTGCTTGCCGTCGCGAACGATCGCCGACAAGTGTTTCCAAATGGAAGTGTGCTGCGGCCCCTCGCGAAGCAAGATCATGTCCCGCATCGATGCATCGATTGAGGATGCTCACTTTGCAGTAGTTCGCCAGCTTCCGTGATCACAAAACACTGCCCTTCGTGCTCGCGTAGCAATCCCAACGATCCGAGCGCCCTGAGCAGCCGATATGACAGGGCAGAATCCAAACCGAGCTTTCGGGCAACGTCCGCGGCATGAATCGGGTGCGTGTCCGATGGATTCGAAAATGCCAAGATTGACGCCGGCGTAGAGGGTTTGGCTCCGCCACCTGCCATAAAGCAGGTCCAACACTGTGTCCTGAGGATTCGGCAAAATTGTCCCCTTGTTCCTGATAACTTTTTTCACGGTCTCCAAGACAGAAGTGAACTTCGAAGCTCCGCAACGCAAGCCGAATTGTCGAACCATAATCCGGACCGTTCAAGCACACCGGCGGCAACATTCCTTCGCGTCACCGTGATAGCGCGGTGTGCCGCACTACGTTACGCTTTGGAGACTCCAAGTTCATCGACCGGTTTTGGCCGTAGTCGGCCTAACCTCAACCGCCGACATGCTGTTCCGGACCCTATCTTTTCGCCCCATCGGTCGGCAAGGCATAACACTGCAAGCCGGAGACTGCAGCGAACATCGGGGATGGTCTCATTCGCTGATCCTGGATTGGCCCGCGTGTCTGGACCAGTCGTCTTATCCGCCGGGAGCGGGCAGCGATATGCAAGGTAGTGCGGTGTGGCAAACTTGACGATTGCCACAATATATGTGCCTATGGCTGCCGTCGCTGAATTCCGTTTCGACAATTCGTTCGCTCGCGAACTCCGAGGGTTCTACGTTCCTCAACAACCTGCGGTCGTGCGCGCACCACGGCTGCTGTTTCTCAACGATTCGTTGGCGGCAGAGCTGGGGCTCGACCTAAACTCACTCGATGCCGGTGCGAGGGCAGCGTTATTCGCCGGAAATATACCGGCCGGCGGCGCAGAACCGCTGGCTCAGGCCTACGCAGGCCACCAGTTCGGCGGATTCTCACCTCAACTCGGGGACGGCCGCGCGCTACTTCTCGGCGAGGTGATCGACCGGAAAGGACGCCGTCGCGACATCGCATTCAAGGGATCCGGTCGCACGCCGTTCGCCCGCGGCGGCGACGGCAAGGCCGCTATTGGTCCTATGCTTCGAGAGGTGTTGATCGGCGAGGCCATGCACGCGCTGGGCATCCCCACAACGCGCGCGCTCGCGGTCGCAGCGACAGGCGAGGAGGTATACCGCGAACAGGTGCTGCCCGGCGCAGTGCTGACACGCGTGGCGGCGAGCCACATCCGCGTCGGAACCTTCGAGTTCTATGCCTCGCGCGGCGACGTGGAACGCGTGCGGAAACTGGCCGAGTACACGATCGCGCGGCACGATCCCGCGCTCGTGACCACGCCGCAGCCTTTCCTGGGGCTGTTGCAGAATGTGGCCGAGCGGCAGGCCGCGCTGATTGCGCAGTGGATGAACGTGGGTTTCATCCACGGCGTGATGAACACCGACAACATGGCGATATCGGGCGAGACGATCGACTACGGACCGTGCGCCTTCATGGAGGCCTACGACCCCGCCGCGGTGTTCAGCTCCATCGACCTCCAGGGACGCTATGCCTTCGGCAACCAGCCCAACATCGCATGCTGGAACCTGGCGCGCCTGGCCGAAACGCTCGTGCCCCTCGTGTCCGACGATCGCGAGCAGGCGGTGGCGATGGCCACCGAGGTCATCGTTGCATTCCCGGAGCAGTACCGCAGACACCTGCTCCGCGGACAGCGACCCAAGCTCGGACTGCGTCGAAACGATCCGGACGACGACAGCGCCGATACCGCGCTGGTCAAAGACTGGTTGACTCTGCTCCATGCCGAGCGGGTGGATTTCACCCTCGGGTGGCGGCGGCTTGCTGACGCCGCGGCCGGCGACGAAGCGCCGCTACGCGCGCTGTTCGCCGATGCGCGCGCGCCCGATGCATGGCTGGCCCGCTGGCAAGCCCGCTGCGCCAGCGAGAGCGGCAACGCAAAGGAAACCTTGGCAATCGCAGGGATCGAGCGCGCCAAGGCGATGGGCAGCGTCAATCCCATCGTCATCGCCCGCAACCATCGCGTGGAAGAGGCACTGGCTGCCGCGTCCGACCAGGACGATCTCGCGCCCTTCGAACGATTGCTGGAGGCTCTCAGGCAGCCGTACGTCGAGGTACCCGAGCAGGCGCCTTACGCCGAGCCGGCGCCAGCCGCGGTGACAGCGTGCTATCGTACTTTCTGCGGCACCTGATCACTGCGTAGGCGGCGCTCGGCTGACCCTTGCCGTTGCGGGCCAGCGTCTTCAACTTCTGCTCTCTGCGGGCGTAGCTGAATATCACCTCGTGTCCGGCTCGGGCGAAGATCGTTCCGAGCTTGCCGCCCATCAACCCCGAACCCAGAATGCCAACTCGCATGCTACGAACTCCACTATGACTCTACGGAATTGACGAAATGACGTGACCCGCTGGAAGGCGAGCCCGCAGACCTGGCTGCTCAGCGACCTACCATGCGCTGCAGATGTTCCGGATACCGGGCCCCTTGCACCGTGATCTTCGAGACGGCACTGTCGATGATGCGAAGCTCCTCGGGCATCAGTTCGACGGCAGCCGCGCCGATGTTTTCCTCTAGGCGATGTAGCTTCGTGGTGCCGGGTATCGGAACGATCCACGGCTTCTGGGCCAGTAGCCAGGCGATTGCGATCTGGGCGGGCGTCACCTGTTTCTGGGCTGCGATCTCGCCGAGCAGATCGACCAAGGCCTGGTTCGCCTTACGGGCCTGCGGCGTGAAGCGGGGAACGATGTTGCGGAAGTCGGTGCTGTCGAACGTCGTGTTCTCGTTGATAGCGCCGGTGAGGAAGCCCTTGCCCAGCGGGCTGAAGGGAACGAAGCCGATGCCGAGTTCCTCAAGCGTCGGCAGGATCTCCTGCTCGGGTTCTCGCCACCACATCGAGTATTCGCTCTGAACGGCGGTGACCGGCTGGACGGCGTGTGCCCGCCGGATCGTCTGCACGCCCGGCTCGGAAAGTCCGAAATACTTGACCTTGCCTTCGCGGATCAGGTCCTTGACCGCGCCGGCGACATCTTCGATCGGCACGTTCGGGTCAACGCGATGCTGATAGAACAGATCGATAACATCCGTCTTCAGTCGCTTGAGCGATGCCACGGCCACCTGCTTGATGTGCTCAGGACGGCTGTTCAGGCCTCGCTGCTGGCTGTGCTCGGGACGGTTGTTCGGGCCTCGCCGGTGGCTGCCCGTCGGGTCGATATGGATGCCGAACTTGGTTGCGATCACCACTTGATCGCGAACGGGGGCCAGAGCCTCGCCCACGAGTTCCTCATTCGTGAACGGCCCATAGACTTCGGCGGTGTCGAAGAATGTGACCCCGCGTTCGACGGCGGACCGGATCAGCGAAATCATCTGCTGCCTGTCCGCAGCCGGGCCGTAGCCGAAGCTCATTCCCATGCAGCCTAGCCCGAGCGCCGACACTTCCAGGCCGCTGTTTCCCAATTTGCGTCTGCGCATGTTTCCTCCTGTTCCCGTTGAAGACCGAAGCTCTTTCGTCCTGAAGGTAATGATGCGCGCCCGGGTAACCTCGATAAAGAGGTAGAATTCGCATGGGGTATTGAGAAATTGTCAGGAATGGACCGGGAAGACTGGGGCAGCTTGGCGGCGTTCGCCGTCGTCGCGGAGGAACGCAGCTTCACGCGAGCCGCCGCGCGACTTGGCGTATCGCCGTCGGCGCTCAGCCATACGATGCGCCGCCTTGAGGAGCGGCTGCGTATTAAACTGCTGGCCCGCAGCACTCGAAGTGTCTCGACGACGGACGCCGGCGAGCGCTTGCTCGCCCGTCTTGGCCCGGCGATCGAGGAGATTTCCAACGCCGTCGAGGATCTGGGGCGTTTGCTCGACCGGCCCTCGGGACACGTCCGGATTACCGCAGCCCGAACTGCCGCTCGAATGGTGGTAGCGCCCGTCCTGCCCCGGTTCACCCAGACCTATCCCGAGATCGTCGTCGAAATCCTCATCGATCCTGCTTTGACAAACATCGTCGCGCAGCGGTTTGACGCCGGCATTCGCCTTGGCGAGTCTCTCGAGAAGGACGTGGTGGCCGTACCCGTGACGGGACAACTTCGGATGGCCGTCGTCGGATCTCCGCGGTACTTCGCGTCACATCCGGCCCCGTCAACGCCTCACGACCTCCGTAGACACCGCTGCATTAACTTCAGGCTGCCATCAGCAGGCACGCTCTACAAGTGGGAGTTCGAGAAAGCTC
>DATNNK010000204.1:0-8657 GCA_035601875.1 Casimicrobiaceae bacterium
GAGCGCTTCCATGAAGCACCCTACTGCGAGCAGGACCACGTTCGAGACGAACAGGAACACCAGCGGCTCGTGGATCGCAGCGACGATCGCCGGCGCGACGGTCTGTGGAATGCGCGAGATCGACATGCACCAGCCGAGCGCCCCCGCGACCATGACCAGAACCATGACGATGCCGGTGGTTTCCGCAGTGTTGACGAGGATCGCCGGCAGATCTTTCATCGAAAGCGTCCGGTAAACGACGAAACCCAGGAAGAGCGCGTACAGGCAGGCGACCGCCGCCGCTTCCGTCGGCGTGAACAACCCGCCGAACATGCCGCCCAGCAGGATTACCGGCGTCAGCAGCGCCCACACGCTTTCCTTCAATGCGAGCCAGACATCCGTCAAGCCCCCGAAAGCATGGCGCGGCAAGCCCTGGCGCGGCGCGATAATCGCCACCAGGGCCATGAGCGAGAGGCCCATCAGCACGCCGGGAATCACGCCGGCGAGAAACAGGCGGCCGATCGACACGTCGGCGCTGACGCCGTAGATCACCATCGGCAGGCTCGGCGGGATGATCGGTCCGATGGTCGCCGCGGCGGCGCTGATTGCCGCAGCCGTTTCGGGACGATAGCCCGCTTTTTTCATCGCCCGGACTTCGACGGCGCCGGTCCCGGCCGCGTCGGCGACGGCCGATCCCACCATGCCCGCGAAGATCATGCTGGAGAGAATGCTGGCGTGCGCGTAGCCGCCGCGCAGCGACCCGACCAGCGACGTCGCGAAGCGGACGATGCGGTCGGTGAGCTTGGCCGCGCCAAGCAGATTGCCCATCAGGATGAAAAGCGGCGCGGCGACCAGCGGAAACGAGTTCATCGCCTGCGCCATTTTCTGCGGCACGATCGACGGCGACAATCCGCTGAAGATAACGAAGGCGAATGCCGCCAATCCCATCGACGCGAACAGCGGCATGCCCATCAGGATGGCGATGAGCCAGACGCCGACGATTTCGAGCATCAGCTGGATCATTCGACCAGCGCCTCGTCACTCGCACTCGGCGGAGGCGAGCGTTGCAGCGCTTGCAATATCTCACTTGCGCCCTGCAACGCGGTGATCGCACCGCCCAACACCATCGGCGCGTACATCCACGCCATCGAGATCGGCAGCGTCGTCGCGTCGAGGTCGTGATTCCTGCCGATCAGCCCGACACTATAGGCGGCGACCAGCGCCCCGAACAAGGTCATCGCGCATTGAATCGCAACCTCGGTCGCCTTATGGCCACGCTGGGGAAGCCGGTCCTGGAAGAACCGGATGCGCACGTGTATGCGTTTACGACTGGCGACGATCCAGCCGAATACCGCGAGCCAGACCATCAGGAAGCGGGACAGCTCGTCGGTCCAGATCAAGGGTTCGCCAAGGCCGCGGGTCAACGCGCCGAGCGACACGCAACCGAGGAGCGCCGTTACGAGCGCGCAGCAGACGAACAGAGACGCCTTGTCAAAAGCGCCGGCGAGCGCGCGAAGCCTCGGCATTCCTATGTGCAGTGGCAGCGGCGACAAGTAGTTGGCATCACCGGCGATATGAGCGGTCTAGAGGCGGTCTTTACGCGATCAGGTCAAAGTGCGGCGATGCGCTCCCAGAGTCCTTTGCCCCACTTCGATTCGAACTTGGCCGGCACGCTCGCCAGGACGGGCTTGCGGAAGCTCTCGATGTCGGGCTGGATCACGGTCATCCCGCCGGCTTTGAAGGTGTCGGCGAGCTTGGCCTCCTGCGCTAGGATCTCGTTGTCCTGCGCCTGGCCGTGCGTCTCGACGGCGACCTTGAGCGACTGCCGCTCCTTCGCGCTGAGCGCTTGCCATGTGGTCTCGTTCACGACGATGAGCCGCGGCGTGATGATGTGCCCGGTGAGGACCAGATACTTCTGCACCTCGAAGAACTTGTTGCTCTGAATGGTCGGCAGCGGATTCTCCTGTCCGTCGACGGCGCCCTGGCTCAACGCGAGATAGAGCTCGCCGATGTTGAGCGGTGTCGGTCGCGCGCCCCAGGCCTCGGCCATCGCGCGGAAGGTGTCGACCTCCGGGATGCGCAGCTTGAAGCCTTTCATGTCGTCCACGGTGTTGATCGCCTTCGATCCGGAGGTGACGTGCCGCTTGCCGTAGTACGTCGAGCCGATGACGCGCATCGAACGCTTGGCCACGAGCATGGCGTTCATCTCGTCCATCAGCGGCGACGACAGTACGCGGCGCACGTGTTGCGGATCACGCCAGATGTACGGCGCCTCGAGGATCGAGAACTGTGGCACGAATTGTCCGAATTGCGCGGCGCCTTCGTCCACCATCTGGATCGCGCCCGATGAAGTCGATTCGATGACGTCGCGCGATGAGCCGAGCTGTCCGGCCGGAAAGGTCTGGATATCTACCGAGCCACCGGTGTCTTCGCGTACCTGCTTGGCGACGCGTTCCATCATCGTGACCGATGGGTGGTTGGTCGGCAGCACCGTCGCCCAGCGCAGCGTAGTCGTCGCGCGTGCGCGTACCGGCAAAGCGCCGATTGCCACGCTCGCAAGCCCCGCACCTATCCATTCGCGACGGGTCCAACGCATCGGGTTGCTCATCGCCTCCTCCTTTGTTATCGATAAGGTCGAGTCTGTCGCCATACCAGCACCCTTGGCTGATGCCGGCACTATCCGCCAAGGTATGCTTGCTTGACAAGATCGCTCTCGAGCAGGTCCTGACCGGAATGCCGGTTGCGCAAGCGGGGAGCGGCTCGCAGAATGCTGTTCCTGGGTCATTCGGGCCCCGCCCTCATGCTTGCGACACCTCGCGCGGAACGCTTGCTGCCGACCGGCACGATCACGTTCCTGTTCACCGACATCGAGGGCAGCACACGGCTGTGGGAAAGACATCACGCGGCGATGCAGCAGGCACTCGCGCACCACGATGCGATCCTGCGCGATGCCATCGAGTCTAACGACGGCTACCTGGTCAAGACCACCGGCGATGGTGCGCATGCTGCATTTGCGATCGCCGCGGATGCGATCGCGGCGTCGCTCGCCGCGCAGCGCGCGTTAACCGCACACGCCTGGGGCGAGCTCTCCATCACCTCCCGGATGGCCATGCACAGCGGCGCGGCTGAGCAACGCGGTGGTGATTACTACGGTCCCGCACTGAACCGCGCGGCGCGGTTGATGGAAGCAGGGCACGGCGGACAAATCCTGCTCTCGCTCGCCACCGAGGAATTGGTACGCGACCATCTCCCTGCCGGTATCGCCCTGCGTGACATGGGCGAGCGGCGATTGAAAGACCTGATTCGCCCGGAGCGCGTCTTTCAAGTCATCGCTTCCGATCTCCGCGCCGATTTCCCGCCGCTTAAGACCCTCGATGCGCGCCCCAACAATCTGCCGGCGCAGACGACGCCCTTCATCGGTCGCGAGAAGGAGATTCGCGCCATCAAGGAACAATTGTCCAACGCCAACGTGCGCCTGCTGACGCTGTCCGGCGTCGGTGGTGCCGGGAAGACGCGCCTCGCTCTACAAGCCGCCGCGGACATGGTGGACGACTTCGAGCACGGCGTGTTTTTCGTACCGCTCGCCGCGCTCAGCGATCCGGCGCTGGTGTTGCAAACCATCGCGCAGGCCTTCGATGTGCGCGAAACCGCGGGCAGACAGCTCAAAGAGCAGCTCAAGGACCACTTGCACGAAAAGCAGATGCTCCTCGTGCTGGATAATTTCGAGCAAGTGATCGACGCCGCCCCGCTGGTCACCGATCTCCTCAGTGCCGCGCCGCGGTTGAAGGTATTGGTCACCAGCCGGGAGGTGTTGCGCCTGTCGGCCGAAACGGATTATCCGGTTCCACCCTTGTCGCTGCCCGACCTGAAACGATTGCCGCCATTGGAGCGACTCACCCAATACGAAGCGGTGGCGTTGTTCATCGAGCGCGCCGTCGCAGTGAGAGCCTCCTTCACGGTCACCAACGAGAACGCTCCCGCCGTCGCGGAGATCTGCTATCGGCTCGACGGCCTGCCGCTGGCGATCGAACTGGCCGCGGCGCACGTACGGGTGTTGCCTCCGCAAAGAATGCTCTCGGAGCTGAGCCATCGCCTGAGATTTCTCATGGGCGGAGCGCGCGACCTGCCGGCGCGGCAGAAGACACTGCGCGGCGCGATCGATTGGAGCCATGACCTGCTGTCCGGTGACGAACAGAAACTGTTTAGGCGGCTGGCAGTTTTTGTCGGAGGCAGCACGCTGGAAGCGATCGAGGCGGTCTGCAACACTGAAGACGATTTAAAGATCCTCGAGATAGTGGAATCGCTCGTGGGAAAAAGCCTGGTGAAGCAGACCGAGGCCCTCGGCGAACCGCGCTTTGCGACGTTGGAAACCATCCGCGAATACGCAGGTGACAGGTTAATTGCCGCAGGCGACGAGGAAGCCGTGCGGGAACGGTATTGGCACTACTTCCTGGCGCTGGCGGAGGAGGCGGAACCGAAATCGGTGGGCGCGGAGCAGGCAAAGTGGCTGCGTCGTCTGGACGAAGAGCACGACAACCTGCGCTCGGCGCTGGACTGGAGCCTCGCGCAGGCGGGATCGGAAGGCGGTCTTCGGCTTTGTGGAGCGCTGCAACGGTTCTGGTGGACTCGGGGATATCTTTCGGAGGGCCGCGAATGGTGCATGCGCGTCCTGGCAAAGGCCGGAGCTCAAGAGCGAACGCGGGAGCGCGCGAGGGCGCTCAAGGCGGCGGGCGTGCTGGCCTATCAGCAGGGCGACTATCCCGCCGCCCGGGCGCTCGATGAGGAGTGCCTGGCGATCCAGCGTCAATTGGGCGACCGGAGGGGCATAGCAGGTTCGCTGAACAACTTGGGGCTTGTGGCCTGCGATCAGGGAGACTTTCCGGCTGCCCGGCTGTTGCACGAGGAGAGCCTGACGATTGTTCGGGAACTGGGGGACCGGAAGGGCATCGCAAACTCGCTGAACAACCTGGGCAACGTGGCCTACGATCAGGGCGATTTTTCTTCTGCTCGGGGACTCTATGAGGAGAGCTTGGCGATCGCGCGGGAACTGGGCGATCGGGAGGGTGTCGCTCGCGTGCTCGGCAACTTGGGGAACGTGGCGAAACACCAGGGCGACTTTCCCTCCGCGCGGGCGCTGCATGAGGAGAGCCTGGCGATCAAGCGGGAACTGGGTTATCGGCAGCGCATCGCAAGCTCGCTCAATAGCCTGGCGGATCTCGCGAGAGATGAGCGCGATTTTGTTTCTGCCCAGGCGCTCTACCGGGAGGCCCTGGTGATCGGGCGCGAGCTGGGAGAAAAATTGCGGATTGCCTTTTCGCTCGAGGGGCTGGCGGCGGTCGTGGCTGCCCTAGGCAGCTCGCTGCGCGCGGCCCGCATCTGGGGCGCGGCAGACCGACTGCGCGTGGAGGCCGGATCGCCGTTGCCGCCAAAGGATCGGCCCGATTACGACCGGCGCGTGGCCGCGGCCCGCACGCGGGGAGATAACGTTGCCTTCGACCGCGCTTGGCAAGAAGGCCGCGCCTTGACGCTCGAGCAAGCGATGGAGCTCGCTTTGAAGGAAACAGTCGACGAACCGTGACCAATACGCGCGCCTTCGACTCGTTGTGATTCCTTTGGGACCGAGGCAGGTACGTGTTTCGATCGGTCGAGCCCGAGTATCGGGGTTCTCAGTCGAGACTGACAATTTCCACCCAGTTGGCGCCCTTTCCCGTGGGGTACTTGTTGAGGAACTTGAGCGCGCCGCTGGCCTGGTCGATCGCGTAGATGGAAATCGTTTCCGATTTTTCTCCGGTCGCAACGAGGAACTTGCCTTTGGGATCGATGGCGAATCCGCGCGGCTGGCGCTCGGTGGGCGTGCTCGATAAATACGTGAGCTTGCCGCTTGCGCCGTCGACGCTGAAGGCGGCCAGCATGTTGCCGGTGCGCTCCGAGATATATAGGAATTTTCCGTCCGGAGTCATGTGAATATCCGCGGCCCAGATGTCATTGTCGGTATTGCGGGGCGGTGGCGCATTGGCCGCGCCAATGGCTCCGCGCGGTGCGCCCGGCCCCAGCTTGGTATCGGGCGGCAGGCCGGACGCCGAGCTTACTTCGGTGAGCAGTCCCGTCTTGCCGTCCACCGCGAAGGTCGTAACAGTCCCCAGCAGCTCGCTCAGCGCGTACAGGTACTTGTTGTCGCTCGAGATGATGAAGTGGCGCGGGCCCGTCATCGCTTTCATCAGGTGAAGCGCCGGGGTGTTCGAGCTCAGCTTGCCGGTCTTCGCATCGAAGGTGAATTGAAAGATCGCGTCGCTGCCCAGCGTGGGGACGTAGACGAACTTGTTGCTCTCGTCGACGCGGATCGAATGCGCGTTGCGGCCCACGGGAATCACTTGCAGCGCCTCGGGGGCAACGCGGCCGTCGCTGCCGACCGCGTTGACGCTGATGACGTGTCCGCCATAGGACGCGCCGAACAGGAAGCGCCCGGTCTTGTCGAGCGAGATGTACGGAAAGCTCTCCGCCAATGGTGAAGTCGCCAACTGCGTCAGCGCGCCCGTGTTGCGGTCGATGGAATAGACGTGCACCGAATACGGTTTCGACCGCGACGCCGCGTACAGAAAGCGGCGATCGGGACTCACCACCATGGGCATGACCACGCTCGCCGCCTTGGCGCGGGCGCCCGGCTGCAGCTCGCCCGAGTCGAGCATCCGATAGACACCAATGTCGCCGTCGTCGGCGTTCGAGACATAGACGAATGTTGCCGCCGACGCCGGCGCGCCGCCGACAAGCGATGCCATCGCGGCGACGGCGATCCCTTTGATCATAGGTGCAAAAGTTTTCACGATTTCCTCCTCGGTTGTCTTGTAACGTTATCCATCAGCCGAATCGCGACAAACACCTGATCGTCCCGACCCGGGTTACTTTCCAAGAATCATGATGAGGTCGATGCCGTTGCCCATTGCAGCGTAGCCGGCCCGGTTCGGGTGCAGCTTGTCACCGGGGCCGCCGGTGGTGGAGTTGGGCTGATATTCCGCCTTCAGCTCTCCGGTCTTCGTGTCGAGCGTAATGGCATCGAAGTCGATCACGCCGTCGAAGATGTCTGCGCTGCGGATGAAGTTGTTGTACTCCTTTCGCTTCGCCTCGACTTCGGCCGTGCCGTGGGTGGGCGTGCTGTTGAGCGCGCCGGTCAGCGTCGCCATGTAGATGCGCACGCCAGGGATGCGCTCGCGCAAGCGCTTTACGCCCTCGCGCACGCCGTCGGACACCGCCTGCGCGGAGGCGCTGGCGGCGCCGAAGTCGTTGATCCCCTCGAGCCAGATCACGGTCGAGACACCGGGCAGACTGATAACGTCGCGCTGCAGCCGATCGAGCGCCGATGGTCCGCCTGGAATCGGCTTGGTCGCATAGTCCGTCGGACCGATCACCTGGTTGCCGCCAATGCCCTCGTTCACAACCGAGAAGCGATTGCCGGAAGCCGCATGCAGGTGGCGCGCGAAAACATCCGGCCAGCGGTCGTCGCCGTTCAGCGTGGACGCCGTGCCGTCGGTGATGGAATCGCCGAACGCCACGATAACGCGCGTAGCGGGGGATGCCGTCATCTCCACCTCGTCCAGAAAATACCAGGAGGTGGACGACATCGAAAATGCGGATTCGCTCTCGTCTTTGCCGAGCGAACCGCCGCCGGGCGGCGTGAGGTAGGAAGTGGTGAGCGCCTTGGCGTGCCACGTCATCGGGCCGCTTTCGCCTACGACATGCAAGCTCACCGCGAGGCGGCGGCCGATCAGCATCGGGTCGGCAGGGTTCTTCACGAACGGCAACGAAACCGCATCGGAGATGACATCTTTGCCCGGCGCTACCGTGACCGCTTGCTTGCCTCCGAAAGTGACGACGCGGTTGGTGCCGGCTAAAACTGCACTGCCGCTGGTCTGCAACCCGATGTACGCGCCGTCAAAGGTGACCGGCTGGGTGCCGTACGCATTGGATAGACGAATGCGCGCCTGCTTTCCCCAGATGTCCGGCCGCACGATCATGCGAAATGATTGGTCGACCGCGCCGCGCGCCGCGTCAGGGAACGCTAATTTCAGCTCGGGCTGTGCGGTCGGGTTGCCGATCGGATAAGGGCCATGTGCCGACGCGGTCCACACCGCAACCCAATGTGGCCCTTTCGCAGGCGCGGTCTGGGCCTCAGTGACTTGACTGAGCGCGGCGTAAGCAAAAATGAATCCGAATACGAACTGCGCGAGACGGCTTGCCATAGGTTCCTCCTTTTTTCCCGGCCCGGAAACGGTACACGGCTTTCCGCCAGATCTACCGCTCCTGCAAATCGATTTTATCGTTTGGGGTCCAAGCTTATGATAGCGGAATTGAACGCTCATCTATTCGCCGTACATCTCCACGATCAATCGTCTAACGCGCGCCGCATCGACGGTGGAAAGTTCGTCCAAGCGTTTTACCAGGCGGCTCTTGCTGATCGTACGAATCTGGTCGACGGCGATCTCCGCCTTTCGTCGGACGCAGGTTACAGGGATGCGGCTGCGCCAGCGGGGGTGCAGCTTAGTCGTAAGGGGACAGACGACGATGGTGTCCAGATTCCGGTTCATTTCATCCCTGCTGACAACGATGACGGGGCGCATCTTCGCGATTTCGGCGCCGCGTGTCGGATTCAGGTCCGCGAGGTAGATAACGTAGCGGCTGACCTC
>DATNNK010000205.1:0-3905 GCA_035601875.1 Casimicrobiaceae bacterium
CGTCAGGTCGAATGCACGATCAACGGCCTCGGCGAACGCGCCGGCAATGCGTCGCTGGAAGAAATCGTGATGGCGGTCAAGACGCGCAAGGACGTGTTCCCCTGCACTACGCGCATCGATACGACGCACATCGTCGCCACCTCCAAGCTCGTCTCAAGCATAACCGGCTTCCCGGTGCAGCCGAACAAGGCTATCGTCGGCGCCAACGCCTTTGCGCATGAATCCGGCATCCACCAGGACGGGGTGCTGAAGCACCGCGAAACGTACGAAATCATGCGCGCCGAAGATGTGGGCTGGGGCGCGAACAAGCTTGTGCTGGGCAAGCTCTCGGGCCGCAACGCATTCAGGAATCGGCTGACCGAGCTGGGGATCGAGCTTGGCACCGAGGAGTCGTTCAACCATGCGTTCGCGCGGTTCAAGGAGCTGGCCGACAAGAAGGGTGAGATCTTCGACGAGGATCTGCATGCGCTGGTTTCCGACGAGCAGCTCACGCCGGAGGGCGAACATTACAAGCTGCGAGCGCTGAAGGTCGTCTCCGAAACGGGAGAGATTCCACACGCCAAGATCACCATGGGCGCCGGCGACACCGAGTTCACCGCGCAAACGCGCGGCGACGGACCGATCGACGCGACCTTCAAGGCGATCGAGCAGTTGACGCACTCCGGCGCGAAAATGCTGCTTTACTCGGTCAATGCGATCACCACCGGCACCGACGCGCAGGGCGAGGTCACCGTGCGTCTGGAGCGCGACGGCCGTATCGTCAACGGGCTGGGCGCCGATACCGATATCCTGGTCGCGTCGGCCAAGGCCTACATCAACGCGCTCAACAAGCTGCACAGCAAGCAGGAGCGCCTGAACCCGCAACTGGCTGCGTAGCCTGATGGAGGTTGGCGAGACAGGCGCGGCGCGCCTGACGGAAGGCGACCAGGCGTCGCTGCCTCCGTTGGTCCGCGTCGGTGACAGCGATCTCGCGGTGTGGCCGGCCAAGCAAATCGTCGCACCGCTGTCGGATTCGATGATGGCGGTGACAACGTTCGCCGACACCGAAAGCTATCATGGCGCATTGATCGCCGCGGCGCTCGCCGCCGAGCAGGACCCGCGTTTCCGCGATCCGCAGTTTCGCGGCGGCTGCGGCGTCAAGGTGCGCAAGATTCCGGACTGGGGCTCACCCGCGGGCGAACTCGTTCATGCGCGGGCGCTCATGCTTGCCCATCAGACGCTGTCGCGGCGGCCGGTGTACGTGGACGATTCCTGGGCCAGCGTCTATCGCGCCGGGGACTATTGCATGCCTCATAGCCACCTGCGCTCGAACGCGAGCCTGGTCTATATGCTCGATCCGGGCGATGCCGACCCCCAGGACGAGCTTGCCGCCAAGCTCTGCTTTGCCGATCCACGCATCGATGCCTGCTGCCCGCACGAGCCTGGCCGCGTGACGCGGCACCTGATGCCGACCATGACGCCGGGCACCATGGTGATCTTCGCCAGCGACTACCTGCACAGCGTCAATCCCTATCGGGGCCAACGGCCGCGGATCACGCTTTCCTGGAACATTACCCTCGAGCGCTTGCCGGGACGTCCGGGCGAGGGGTGGATGTAGCGGGAATAGACCGGAGCCAGGCAAGACGACGCGCTTGCCGTCTGCTATCATTTCTGCACTGCAACACAGCGCCGTGCCCCGTTCCACGGGTGTGTCCGCTTGACAGCACTGCTCTGCACCATAACGATAGGCAGTCTTCAATCGCAAGGAAAAGATGAGCGCGCCCGCCTACGGCCCGGGGATCGACATCACCGGCCGCCTCACCTCCGATTACGCGGAGATCCTGACCCCGGACGCGGTCGCGTTCGCGGCTCGGCTTCAACGTACATTCGGCAGCCGCCGCGAGGAGCTGCTCGCGGGCCGCGCGACGCGCCAGAGAGCATTCGACGCCGGAGAGCTGCCGGACTTTCTTGACGAGACGCGAAGCATCCGCGAAGCGAGTTGGGTCTGCGCGGCCGTTCCCGACGACATCCAGGATCGCCGGGTGGAGATCACCGGCCCGGTCGAGCGCAAGATGATCATCAACGCGCTCAATTCGGGCGCCAGCGTGTTCATGGCCGACTTCGAGGACGCGAACACGCCGAGCTGGGACAACAATATTCAGGGACATCTCAACCTGCGCGATGCGATCCGCCGCCAGATCGATTTCGTCACGCCTGAGGGCAAGGCGTACAAGCTGCAGGAAAAAACCGCGACGCTCTTCGTCCGCCCACGTGGCTGGCACCTCCCCGAGAAGCACGTCACCATCGACGGCAAGCCGATCTCCGGCGGGATCTTCGACTTCGCCCTGTATTTTTTCCACAACGCAAAGGCATTGATCGCGCGCGGCAACGGACCTTATTTTTATCTGCCCAAGCTCGAAAGCCACCGCGAAGCACGGCTCTGGAATGACGTCTTTGTCGCGGCCGAAAACGACCTGGGCGTCGAGCGCGGCACGATCAAGGCCACGGTCCTCATCGAGACCATCCTTGCCGCGTTCGAGATGGACGAGATCCTGTACGAGTTGCGCGAGCATTCCGCGGGCCTCAACTGCGGCCGCTGGGACTACATCTTCTCGTGCATCAAGAAATTCCGTAACCGTCGCGACTTTTGCCTCGCCGACCGTGTGTTGGTGACCATGACCACGCATTTCATGCGCTCCTACGCGGAGCTGTGCATCAAAACCTGTCATCGGCGCAACATTCATGCGATGGGCGGCATGGCGGCCCAGATCCCGGTAAAGAACGACGAAAAGGCAAATGCCGAAGCGTTCGCCAAGGTCAAGATCGACAAGGAGCGCGAGGCGACGATCGGCCACGACGGCACCTGGGTCGCGCACCCGGGCATGGTGCAGCTCGCGAAAGAAGCCTTCGATCGGCTGATGCCGACAGCGAATCAGATCGTGACCAAGAAGCGCGAGGATGTGAATGTCACCGCCGCCGATCTCCTGCACTTCGAACCGGAAGCGCCGATCACCGAGAAGGGCTTGCGCCTCAACGTCAGTGTCGCCATTCAATACGTCGGCGCGTGGCTTGCCGGGCAGGGTGCGGTGCCGATCTTCAACCTGATGGAGGATGCCGCAACGGCCGAGATTTCACGCTCGCAGGTCTGGCACTGGATCCGCTCGGCCAAGGGCGTGCTCGACGATGGCCGCAAGGTGACCAAGAGCATGGTGGCGGCGATGATCCCGGAAGAAATGCAGAAGATTCGCGAGTTGCTGGGAGCGGCCTACGGCGAAGGAAAATACGACGATGCGGCGAAAATATTCGCCGATCTGATCAACAACGATACGTTCGTGGAATTCCTGACGCTGCCGGCGTACGAGCGGATCGACTAGGTTCGCACGACTTGTCGACTGGCGTCATCATGGTTGATCTGCTGCGAGCTTGGCGGCATCCTGTGATGGCAGTAGCGGTCTGCGCTAAACGAGCTGCTAAGCGACAACATGTATCGCGTCTGCCACACACTCAGGCGTATGCGGACAGTTCGGAAAAGTCATTGCTTCACGGTGCGACTGAGCACCCGCGCACGGCGATCCGAATCGGAATCAGAGAAGAAATACTGCTCGGCGTACTTGAACCAGAACTGACAGCGACGAGGCAGCATCACTCCGGGCCCACTACCGATCTGCATACTCGTGCACACCCTTCCATTGTCGTCTGTCGTCCACTCACCGCGGATCGGCTGAGGAGTGTTCATAAAAGGGGGTTGCATGCCTAGGCCTTGAATCACGCCGTCGGTTGCGTACATGAGTTCGAGGTTTCCCCCTGATGGCGTAGGGCCAACGATCACACGTTGAACCAGCTCTTGCCTGAATTCTTCTGCAGACAACTTCCTGGCCCCGGCGTCGAGAAGTGCTCCAACGTTGCTTTGGGCAGCGGCAATGGGG
>DATNNK010000206.1:0-6325 GCA_035601875.1 Casimicrobiaceae bacterium
AAGGGCTCAACGAAGACACGATCCGGCTGATTTCGATCAAGAAGACCGAACCCCAGTGGCTGCTCGACTTCCGCCTCCAGGCTTATCGGCACTGGCTCGAGATGGACGAGCCGAAGTGGCCGAACGTCCACTATCCGAAGATCGATTTCCAGGCGATCAGCTATTACTCGGCGCCGAAGGCAAAGCCGAAGCTGAACAGCATGGACGAGGTCGACCCCGAGCTCCTGCGCACCTTCGAGAAGCTCGGCGTGCCGATGAACGAGCGGGCGGTATTGGCCGGGGTCGCCGTCGACGTGATTTTCGACAGCGTGTCGGTGGCCACCACCTACAAAGAGAAGCTCGCCGAGGTCGGCATCATTTTCTGCTCGATCTCCGAAGCCGTGCACAAGCATCCCGAACTCGTGCGGAAGTACCTTGGCACGGTGGTTCCGGCAGGCGACAACTACTACGCAGCGCTCAACTCGGCCGTGTTCACCGACGGCTCGTTCTGCTTCATCCCCAAGGGCGTCAAATGCCCGATGGACCTGTCGACCTATTTCCGCATCAATACCCAGGACTCGGGGCAGTTCGAGCGCACGCTGATCGTTGCCGAGGAAGGCGCGTCGGTGTCGTATCTCGAGGGGTGTACGGCGCCCAAGTTCGACACCAACCAGTTGCATGCGGCGGTGGTCGAGCTGGTGGCGCTCGACCGTGCCGACATCAAGTACTCGACGGTACAGAACTGGTATGCAGGCGACGAAAACGGCGTGGGCGGCATCTACAACTTCGTCACCAAGCGCGGTCTGTGCAAAGGCGTCGACTCGCGGATCTCGTGGACGCAGGTCGAGACCGGCTCGGCCATCACCTGGAAGTATCCGAGCTGTGTGCTGCTCGGCGACAACTCGATCGGCGAATTTTACTCGGTAGCGCTCACCAACAATTATCAGCAAGCCGATACCGGCACCAAAATGATCCACATCGGCAAGAACACACGCAGCACCATCGTCAGCAAAGGCATCTCCGCCGGTCGTTCGAACAACAGCTACCGCGGACTGGTCAAGATCGGCGCGAAAGCCGACGGCGCGCGCAACTACTCGCAATGCGACTCGATGCTGATCGGTGATCGATGCGGCGCTAACACCTTTCCGTATATTCAGGTGAACAATAATACCGCCGTGGTCGAGCACGAGGCTTCGACGTCGAAGATTGGCGAGGACCAGCTGTTCTACTTCGCGCAGCGCGGCATCGGCGCCGAGGAAGCGGTGTCGATGATCATCAACGGATTCTGTAAGACCGTGTTCCAACAGCTCCCGATGGAGTTTGCGGTCGAGGCGACCAAGCTGCTCGGACTCAAGCTCGAAGGAAGCGTCGGATGATTCAGCAGAACGGCAAAACGCTGCTCGAGGTGCGCGGACTGTGCGCGAGCGTGAACGGCATCGACATACTCAAGGGCATCGACCTCACGGTCAGAAGCGGTGAAGTGCACGCGCTCATGGGCCCGAACGGGTCGGGCAAGAGCACCTTCGCCAAGGCGCTTGCCGGCCATCCCAGTTACGTTGTGACTGGCGGCACGGTCTTCTATGAAGGCAAGAACCTGCTCGAACTCAAGCCCGAGGAGCGTGCGCGTGCCGGTTTGTTCCTCGGTTTTCAGTACCCCGTCGAGATTCCCGGCGTCGCCAACAGCCAGTTCCTGCGACTCGCATACAACACGGTGCAGGTGCAGCGCGGCAAGGACGAGCTCGACCCGCTCGAGTTCGACGACTTCGTGCGCGAGAAGATGAAGCTGCTCGAAATGAATCCCGATTTCCTCGACCGGAGCGTCAACGAAGGCTTCTCCGGCGGCGAGAAGAAGCGCAACGAAGTATTGCAGATGGCGCTTCTGGAGCCGCGTCTCGCGATCCTCGACGAGACCGATTCCGGCCTCGACATCGACGCGCTCAGGGTCGTCGCCGGCGGCATCAACCAGCTTGCCACCAAGGACAACGCGATCGTGCTGGTGACACACTACCAGCGTCTGCTCAACTACATCGTGCCCGACTACGTGCACGTGATGGATGCGGGCCGCATCGTCAAGACCGGCGGCAAGGAACTCGCGCTTGAGCTCGAGACGCGCGGGTACGACTGGGTCGGCGCCGAGCACGAGGCCGCCGCAAAGGCGACCGCATGAGCGCGACCCGAACTTTCGCCGCGGGTTACCTCGAAAGCCTGCTTGCCGGACAGCCACGGTGGCCCGCGAGCCCGTTGGCGTGGCTCAACGAGCTGCGCGCGGAGGCCGTCGACCGCGTCGGCGTGCTGACGGTCCCCACGATCCGCGACGAGGAGTGGCGCTTTACCGACCTTTCGCCGCTCACCAAGGTGACCTTCCAGCCGGCGCGCACGCCTGCCTGTCTGAAGAGCGCCGATGTCGAGCGATTCCATATCGAAGAAGCGACAACCCGACTCGTGTTCGCAGACGGTATCTATGCGCCGGAACTCTCCAGTGTCGCCCGGGACGGCGGCGTCGTGGTGGCGAACCTGTCGGCCGCGGGGGCCGCGCACGCAGCGGCGATCGACCTGCACCTGGGCCGTCATGTGGAATTCCGCGACAGCGTGTTCGCCGCGCTCAATACCGCGTTTCTGCACGACGGCGCGTTGGTCGTCGTGCCGCGCGACGTGTCGGCGGCCGCGCCAGTGCATCTGCTGTTCATCGCGACGCAAAAGGGCGCTGCAAGCTACCCGCGTTGCCTGCTGGTTGCCGAATCCGGCAGCACCGTGACGGTCGTCGAGGACTACGTCGCACTGCAGCCGGAGACCTATTTCACCAACGCCGTAACCGAGATCGCGCTCGGCGATCGTGCGCATGTCGACCACGTCCGGGTACAGCGCGACAGTGGCCAGGCGTTTCATATCGCCAACTGTGCCGTGTCACTCGCGAATGCCAGCTGTTATCGGTCGGTCAGCGTCGCGCTCGGTGCGCGGATCTCCCGCTACGACCTAAATGTGCTCCATACGGCCGAAGGCGCCGAGTGCACGATCGACGGGCTCGCGCTGATCGGGGAGCGCCAGCTCGCCGACACGCATACGTGCATCGACCACGCGAAGCCGCACGGCGTCAGCCGCCAGCTGCACAAATGCATCGTAGGCGGTGCCGCGCACGCGGTGTTCAACGGTAAGATCATCGTGCGCCCGGATGCTCAGCGCACCAACTCTTCGCAGTCGAGCCGTAACCTGCTGCTGACCCCCAAAACGCACGTCGACACCAAGCCGCAGCTCGAGATTTTCGCCGACGACGTCAAGTGCGCGCATGGCGCCACCGTCGGCCAGCTCGACAGCGAGGCGCTGTTCTATCTGACCAGCCGCGGGCTTTCCGACGCTGCGGCGCGCAACCTGCTCACTTATGCATTCGGCGCGGAGATCATTGACCGCATCCCCGTCGCATCGCTCAAGCACTGGCTCGAGCAGGCCGTGCTCGAACAAACCACGCGCCAGCCATGACCGCGATGCAGACCGCGCTCAAAGCCCCTGCGGCGCCCGCCTTCGACGTGGAGCGCATCCGGGCCGACTTTCCCATCCTCAAGCTGGAAATCGGCGGCAAGCCCCTGGTGTATCTCGACAACGCGGCCTCGAGCCAGATGCCGCAGCCGGTCATCGACCGCCTGGTGCGCTACCAGACGACGCAACACGCCAACGTCAACCGCGGCGTGCACTACTTGTCGGAGACCGCGACCTCCGCCTACGAGGAGGCGCGCGGGAAAGTGCAGCGCTTCATGAACGCGCGCGAAGACCGCGAAGTGATCTTCACCAGCGGCACCACGGACGCGATCAATTTGGTGATGCACGGCTATGGCCGAAAATTCATCGGGCCCGGCGACGAAATTATCCTCACCACGCTCGAGCACCATTCGAACATTGTCCCGTGGCAGATGCTGGCGGAAGAGAAGGGCGCGAAGATTCGCGTGGTGCCGATCAACGACGCCGGTGAGCTGCTGGTCGACGAGTACGAGAAGTTGTTCAACAGACACACGAAGTTCGTCGGCATGATGCACGTTTCGAACGCGTTGGGCACCATCAACCCGGTCAAGCGCATGATCGGTCTTGCGCATACACACGGCGTGCCGGTGCTGGTCGACGGCGCGCAGGCGGTGCCGCACATGAAGGTCGACGTGCAGGATCTCGACTGCGACTTCTACGCGTTCTCGGGCCACAAGCTTTGCGGCCCGACCGGCATCGGCGTGCTTTACGGCAAGGCCGCGCTGCTTGAGCGCATGCAGCCCTTCAAGGGAGGCGGCGACATGATCCTGTCGGTGACGTTCGAGAAGACCACCTACAATACCATTCCGCACAAATTCGAGGCCGGCACGCCACCGATCGCTGCGGCGATCGGGCTCGGCGCCGCGGTTGACTACCTGTCGGCGATCGGCATGGACGCCATCGGCGCGTACGAATTCGATTTGCTCGAATACGCGACCGAGCAGATGAATCGCCTCCGTGGCGTCCGCATCCTCGGCACCGCCGCGAAGAAGGCCGCGGTGCTGTCGTTCGCGATCGATGGCGTGCATCCGCACGACGTCGGCACCCTGCTCAATCAGGAGGGCATTGCCGTGCGCACGGGGCATCATTGCGCGCAGCCGGTGATGCAGCGTTTTCGCGTGCCAGCTACATCGCGCGCCTCGTTCGCGTTCTACAACAGCATGGCCGAGGTCGAAGCGCTGATTGCCGGCATTCGCACCGTCCAGAAGGTGTTCGCGTAATGGCCGACCCCAGAGCGCTGTATCAGGAGGTCATCCTCGACCACAACAGGAAGCCGCGCAATTACGGCGCGCTCGAACACGCGAGCCACCATGCGGAAGGCCACAACCCGCTGTGCGGCGATCACATTAGCGTATCGCTCGATTTCGACGGCGAGCGCATCGGCGGCATTGCGTTTCAGGGCGAATCGTGCGCGATCTGCAAGGCGTCGGCGTCGATGATGACCGTCAACGTCAAGGGCAAGACGCGCGCGGACGCGGAAACGCTCATACAGGAATTTCGCGACATGGCGACCGGAAAGCTCGACCTCAACGGCCATCACCACATCGGACGGCTCGTGGTCTTCGCCGGCGTGCGCGATCTGCCGACACGCGTCAAATGCGCGATCCTCCCCTGGCACACGCTGCACGCCGCGCTCAATTCGGTAGCGAGCATATCGACCGAGGCGGAAGACGATCCGATGCACGCATCGATCGGCGACGCCTGAAGCCGGACCGTCAGATGCCGAAAATTGCCGAAATCGAAGGCACGCCCAATCCGAACGCGCTGAAGTTCGTTCTCAAGGAACCGTTGACGTGGGGGATAAAACACTCGTACGACAACCCCGAGGAGGCGAAGGACGACCCGCTGGCGGCGGCATTGTTCGACATCGGGCATGTGACCAACGTGTTCTACATCGATCATTGGCTCACGGTTACGCAGGACGGCGGCGCCGACTGGCAGGAGTTGACGCGAAAGATTGCGGAGCCGCTCCGCGCCGCGCCGGCGGCGAACGCGCAGACTGCCGCCACGGTGGCGGCCGCGACCACCGCGATTGCCGACTTGAGTCCCGACGACCAGCAACGCCTCGACATGATCAACGCGCTGCTCGATGAGCACATCCGTCCCTATTTGCGGGGCGATGGCGGCGACCTGTACGTCATCGGTCTCGAGGGCAACAGGCTTGCCGTGCATTACCAGGGGGCGTGTGGCAGTTGTCCGAGTTCGATCTCGGGAACGCTCCAAGGCATCGAGAATCTGGTGAAGTCGATCGAGCCCGACATCGAAGTTTTCGCGGTCTAGACCCGATCGAAACTGCGGACGGGCGTCGATCCGTTCCGGTTTCCTTAACGAATGAGCGAATGGGTGACGGTAGCGCGAGCCGGGGAGCTCGCGCCGGGCGAGTGGCGGGTCGTGGACGTGGACGATACGCAGATCGCCGTATTCAACCTCGATGGCGAGTTTCATGCGATCTCAGACGTCTGTACCCATGACGGCGGACAGCTCACCGGCGGCACAGTCGAAGGCGACCAGATCGTTTGCCCGCGTCACGGCGCACGCTTCTGCATCCGCACCGGCGCCGCCCTGTCCGCGCCAGCTTACGAGCCGACCGACACTTTCCCCGTGCGCGTCGAGAATGGGGAGATCCAGGTACGCGACGACCGCTGGGATTGATTCCGGCACTGAATTCGCCGAAGAAAGGGAACTCTCATGGCAGGCTTGAGCAAGGACACTCCGTTCCGTACGGACATCAAGCTGCATCAAAATCGCGCGTGCTGGAAATTGCCTGTCGGAGGCGAATTCGCATTCACGCCGGAGTCGGTGTGTGAAACAGACCGCGACAATGCCCTTCCCAGGC
>DATNNK010000207.1:0-2881 GCA_035601875.1 Casimicrobiaceae bacterium
TTGAAAACGCGGGACTACCGCCACCGGCAGCTCTGCGGTTAATCTACATCAATTGTACTGGCATTCGGAAGGGTGCGTCGCGACCGCCTCTGTGCAGGGTTGCGGACGCCGGCCACAACGACGCTTCCACACGCGCCAACAGCCGGCGTCGGCAACTGGCCAAGGGACGAAATCGCGGAAGGTGGGGCGCCGAGGGTGCGGCTGGCGCTATGGGGATTTGAGCTTGCGCGACGTGATGATGGTGGTGGCTCCGCGCCATGAAGCAGGTCGCCGGAGAATGTCCAGGATGCCGATCCAGGCAGCCGAGCAGCCGGAACGAGGGCCGAGGATGGCGATTTGACCGCTGCCGGGACCGTTGGTGAGCGCCATCGGGCGCACTCCTCCAATGCCGGTCGATGACCAGCGATTTGAACGCACGGCATTGCGGCCGTTGGGCGGTCCAATGGCCATCATGACGTGTCGATCCTGATCACGGGCGGCATCGGTGTTGCCTTGCACCTGGGTGTGGCGCCGCGCGCGAACGTCTCAATGATGAGCATGCGGCCGCCGCAACACGGGCACGGACGCGGCAGCACGCACGGCTCGTCGTTCTCCGGCTCAGGTGCCTTTACCGGCGCGGGCATGGCGAGCAGCTCGCGTGCCTTCGCGATGTTGGCGGCGCGGTTGCCGTTGGCGAGCAGGCCGTAGTGCCGGATGCGATGGAATCCCTTGGGCAGTACGTGCATCAGGAACCGGCGGATGAACTCGTGGGTGTCGAGCGTCATCGTCGTGTAGCGGCCGGGACCTTCGATCCGATAATCCTTGTACTTGAAGGTGACACTCTTCTCGTCGGCTGCGATCAGCCCGCGATTGGAGATCGCGATGCGATGGGTATAGCGCGACAGATAGCGCAGCACCTGTTCGGGTCCGGCGAACGGTTTCTTCGCGTACACGACCCAGTCGATGTCGCGCAGAGGCGCAATGTAGGCGTTGAATGCCGCACGATCCGCGAGCCCGACGTGATCGCCGAAAAACTGCAAGCGACCGGCGTCATGCGCCGCGACCAGCATCTCCAGGAACAGCCGCCGGAACAGCGCCGAAAGAACCTCGACGCACAGAAAGTAGTCCGGTCGGCACGCGATCCACTTTGAGCCATCCGCCGACAGACCACCGCCCGGCACGACCATATGCACATGCGGGTGATGCGTCAGCGCGGAACCCCACGTGTGCAGCACCGACATGAAGCCGATGCGGGCGCCCAGATGCCGGCGCGTGGCCGCGATCTTGAGCGTGGTCTCCGCCGACGCCCTGAACAGCAGATCGTAGATCACCGCCTTGTTGGTGTAGGCGATGTCGGAGATCGGCGCCGGCAGCGTGTACACGACATGGAAGTACGGAACAGGGAGCAGCTCGGCCTCGCGCTCGACCAGCCACTCGCGTGCCGCTGCCCCTTGGCACTTAGGACAATGCCGGTTGCGGCAGCTGTTGTAGCCGATGACGGTGTGCCCGCACGCTCCGTTCTCGCAGCGCGCAACATGGCCGCCGAGCGCCGCTGTTCGGCAGCGTTCGATCGCCGTCATCACCTTCATCTGGCCGAGGCTGATGTGCCCCGCGTTGGCGCGACGCCACGCGGGGCCGTGGTCGCGGAAGATGTCCGCAACCTCCAGAGCTGGACGCTCCACGATCCTCGGCCGCTACGCCGACGGCTCACCTTGGCCACGTCGTCCGGGCCTCTTACCTGGGTTCTGGGCCGGCGACTTGGGAAGCTTCCTCAGCTCGTCGAGCGGGCTCACGACGCCGGAGATCATGCCGGTCGCAACACGCGCGTAGCGCGCTGTCGTCTCCAACTTGTCGTGTCCGAGAAGCGCCTGGATTGTACGAATATCCACCCCGCGATCGAACAGATGCGTCGCAAAGCTGTGCCGCAGCGAGTGCAGGTTCACCGCCTTCTTGATCCCGGCCGCATCCGCTGTCTCGTGGAACAGCCGGTTGAGCTGCCGCGTCGTCAACGGCTGACCCGGTTTGCAGCCTGGAAACAGCAGGCGATCCTGCGACGACACCATCGCGTCCCAACGTGTCGGTCGGGCCTTCCACCACTCCCGCAACAGGCCGAGCGTCTCCGGCGACAGCATCACCAGCCGATCCTTCCGGCCCTTCGACTGCTCGACGCAAATGATGTTCTGCGCGCTGTCGATATGCTTCACCCGCAGCCGGGTTACCTCGCCCGCTCGCAAGCCCGCGCCATAGCCCAGACTGAGCAGAAGGCGGTCCCGTAGACAGCCCGCCATCGCCAGCAGACGCTTGGTCTCGTCCTGACTGAGGATCAGCGGAACCCTCGAAGGCTCCTTCATGTGAAAAACTTCGGACACCAGATCCAACCGCCGCAGCGTCACCCGGAACAGGAACTTGGCCCCACTCATGATGCGATTGCGATTGGGGATGCTCAGACCACTCTCGATCAGGTCCAGCTGGAACAGGCGAACATCATCCGGCGTGGCTGTCGCCGGCGAGCGCTTCAAATACGCCGCGAAGCGCTCGCAGCTCTCGATGTGGCTTCTCTGCGATGCCGGTCCGAACTTGCGCGCGGTCATGTCCTCGATCATGCGCTGACGTAGAGGACTGATGGTCGTGGTGCTCATAACGATCTCCTGAGTGAGGTTGACGAGACCTCGATTCCTCAGGTGTCGGCCTCAACGGCCCGTTATGGCTGTCCTATCAACTGGCTACTGACCTCGAAGTGGGCGCTATCGCGGTAGCGATTTAGTCCGCTGGCCCAACTCGGAAATGCCGCCCGCCGCGTCTAGCGGCCGCTTGCGCGTCCAATGCAGACCCCGGCGAGCCGTCCATCGGCCGCTGAAGCCGACCAACCGGCGACCAAGTCACACGATGCTAACTACCCGCT
>DATNNK010000208.1:0-13541 GCA_035601875.1 Casimicrobiaceae bacterium
GCTCTGACCCGAGAGCATGGTCGCAAACGCGGTTTCGAATTCTTCGGCGGCATAGTGGTGGGTGATGATCGGCGACAAGTCGAGACCGCTCTGAATCATCGCCACCATTTTGTACCAGGTCTCGAACATCTCGCGCCCGTAGACGCCCTTGATCTCGAGGCCCTTGAAAATGATCTGGTTCCAGTCGATAGCCATCCGCGCCGGCGGAATGCCGAGCAATGCGACCTTGCCGCCGTGATTCATGTGCAAAAGCAGGCTCTCGAACGCCTGCGGCACGCCGGACATTTCCATCCCGACGTCGAAGCCTTCGGTCATGCCCAGCTCGTCCATGACGGCGCGCAACTTCTCGCGCTCGACGTTGACCGCGCGGGTCGCGCCCATGCGTCGGGCGAGATCGAGCCGGTAGTCGTTGACGTCGGTGATCACTACATATCGCGCGCCGACGTGACGCGCGATCGCCGCCGCCATGATGCCGATCGGTCCGGCGCCGGTGATGAGCACGTCCTCGCCGACCAGATTGAACGACAAGGCCGTGTGCGTTGCGTTGCCGAAGGGATCGAAGATCGACGCCAGATCGTCGGAAATATCGTCCGGAATCTTGAATGCGTTGAAGGCCGGGATCACCAGATACTCGGCGAAGGCGCCTTCGCGGTTGACCCCGACACCGATCGTGTTTCGACACAGGTGGCGCCGCCCGGCGCGGCAATTGCGGCAGAACCCGCAGGTGATGTGCCCTTCGCCGGAGACGCGATCGCCAATCTTGAATCCGCGGACTTCCTGGCCCATCTCGACGATACGCCCGACGTATTCGTGGCCGACGTGCATCGGTACCGGAATCGTTTTCTGTGCCCACTCGTCCCATTTCCAGATGTGCACGTCGGTGCCGCAGATGGCGGTCTTGCGCACACGAATCAGGACGTCGTTGTGGCCTACTTCGGGCTTCTTCACCTCGACCAGCTTCAGACCGGGCCCGGGTGTCACTTTAGCAAGTGCCTTCATCGTGTCGTCCATGGCGATGGGTCAGTCAGCGAATGGCGCCGAGCGCCTTGCCGACCTTGGCGAACGCGGCAACCGCGCGTTCGATCTGTTCCGGATCGTGCGCGGCGCTCATCTGGGTTCGCAGGCGTGCCTTGCCCTTGGGCACGACGGGGTACGAAAAGCCGATCACGTAAACGCCTTCTTTGAGGAGCGCGTCCGCGGCGCGCGTAGCGAGCCCGGCGTCACCGAGCATAACGGGAATAATCGGGTGGTGCCCCGGCACAAGATCGAAGCCGAGCCTGGTCAGCGCCTCGCGAAAGTGCTCCGCGTTCCGATGCACGCGCTCTCTCATCGTGCGACCCTCTTCGCCACCCAGAAGTTCGAGCGTCTTGATCGTCGCTGCAGCGATGCTCGGTGGCACAGCATTGGAAAAAAGATAAGGGCGCGAGCGCTGACGCAGCAACTCGACGATTTCCTTTCGGCCCGCAGTATAGCCTCCTGCCGCGCCGCCCAGCGCCTTGCCCAGCGTGCCGGTGACAATGTCCACGCGGTCTTCGACGCCGCAATATTCAGGCGTGCCGCGGCCGCCGTCTCCGACAAAACCCACCGCGTGCGAATCATCGACCATCACCAGCGCGCCGTACCGGTCCGCAAGCGCGCAAATCGAGCGCAGATCGGCAATGATGCCATCCATGGAAAAAACGCCATCGGTGGCGATCAACTTGAAACGCGCACCTGCCGCGTCGGCCTCCTGTAGCCTGGCCTCGAGATCGCGCATGTCGTTGTTGCGGTAACGAAAGCGTTTCGCCTTGCAAAGCCGGATGCCGTCGACGATGCTGGCGTGGTTTAATTCATCGCTGATGACCGCGTCTTCCTCGGAGAGCAGCGTCTCGAAGAGGCCGCCGTTGGCGTCAAAACAGCTCGAATAGAGAATGCTGTCGTCGACTCGCAAGAACTTGCTCAACCCCCCCTCGAGCTCCTTATGTACGGTTTGGGTTCCGCAGATGAAGCGCACCGAGGCCATGCCGAAGCCCCACTGCTCGAGCGCCGCTTGTGCGGCCTTCACCAGCCGTGGATCGTCGGCGAGGCCCAGGTAATTATTGGCGCAAAGATTGAGCACCCCGTCGGTGCCGTTGACTCGAATTTCCGGTGACTGTGGGCTCTCGACGACGCGTTCCGTCTTATAGAAACCGTCAGCACGGACTTGATCGACGATTTGGCGCAGGTGGAACAAGTAAGCGTCGTTCATGAGCGCAGTCTTTTACCTTTGTTTTCGGAGCGCGTCCCGGCGGCGGCGTTGACCGGTCGTCCATTGTGATCGCGCGGCGTCAGTCGGGAAGTACTGATGGTAGCGCCGAACAAGGCGGTGCAGAACGCGACAGGCGTTGCCGGCGAAAGGTTGGCGCGAGACACTGCGGGATGGACGATGGCAGCTTGCCGGGGTCGCGGGGAGCGTGGTCCGGATCCGAATGCACCGCATGGCGCTAAGCCGCTTGGCTTTCGGTGCCGAAGGCGGCCAGCCTCCGGCATCGCAGTGACGGTGCTGCGCGCTCTCGTTCCGGTCTGCGGTGGCCTCGCGGTGTCGCTGGCCGCGGCGCTGGCCTGCGTCGCTTTGCATACGCCTCTGCCGTGGATGATCGGTCCCCTGCTTGCGGTAGCGGCGACGCGCGTCGCGGGCTGGCCGGTCGACGCGCTGCCGGGCGGACGCCAGGCGGCGCAATGGATCATCGGCACCGCTCTCGGCTTGTATTTTTCTCCGCTGGTCGCGCAGCGCGTCAGCGGCTTCGTCTGGCTGCTCGTTCTTGGCGCGATATTTGCGATCGCGGTGGGTTACCTTTGCGGCTACCTTTTGTCGGTCCTCGGGGGAACGGATCGGACCACCGCGGTGTTCGCAAGCGTTCCCGGAGGCGCGGCGGAGATGGCGGTGCTGGGCGAGCGATTCGGCGCGCGCGTCGACCAGGTCGCTGCGGCGCAGTCGATTCGAATCCTGCTGGTGGTGGTTACCATTCCGTCAGTGTTCGCGGCGCTGGGCTTGCATGGAGCCGATGCTTTTCTCGCCGCGGGCAGCGAAGTTCGATTGCCTGCGCTGGCGGCGCTGCTGTCGCTGACGGCGGCCGCCGGCCTGCTGCTGACGCGACGAAAAGTTCCCAACGCCTTCGTTTTGGGCGCGCTCTTGGTCACGATTCCGCTGACGATCGCGGGCGTGAGCACTTCGGCGATGCCGCGGGTATTACTCAACGGCGCACAATTGTTGCTTGGTTGCGCGCTGGGCTCTCGATTCAATCGCAGCTTTCTTGCGCGAGCGCCGCGTTTTGTCGCCGCTGTTGTTGTAACGGTAGCCGTGGCGATGGGCGTTTCCGTCCTGTTCGCGCTATTCATGGCGCGCCTTACCGGAATACATCCGGCGACGCTGATCCTTGCGACCGCCCCTGGCGGGATCGCGGAAATGGCCGTTACCGCTCAAATACTCGGACTCGGAGTGCCGATGGTGACATCGTTTCACGTCACGCGGGTGATACTCCTGCTCACCTGTACCGGGCCGCTCTTCGCGTGGTTACGACACCGGCGCCGACGCGCCCGGACGCCACGCGGCCCAGTGGCCTGACCATTCGAGTCGATGAGCGCTTAACGTGGCCGTTCTCCGCGTGCTACAGTTGCTGCCCTTCTTACGAAAGCTGCGGGCCGGCGTTGCGGCAGTGCACGCGCAATGTATCGGACTTTCGCATCCCTCATGAATCGCCCCGATCCCGTCGCCGCGCTAACTGTTTCCGCAGATCCCGTCATCAAGGCGCCATCGTATATTCGACACGAGCGGCTGCTCAACTGGGTTCGCGACTTCGCGCGGCGCACCTCCCCTTCAAACATTGTCTGGTGCGACGGCTCGGAGGCCGAATACGACCGCTTGTGCGCCGCCATGGTCGGCACCGGCACGCTGCTACGGCTCAATGCGGAAAAGCGTCCGAACAGTTATCTCGCGCGATCGGACCCATCGGACGTGGCCCGCGTCGAGGATCGCACATTTATCTGCAGCAACCGCGAAGAGGATGCCGGACCTACCAACAACTGGGTCGCACCCGCGGAGATGCGCGAGACGCTCGAGCGGCTTTTTGAAGGAAGCATGCACGGTCGAACGCTTTATGTGATTCCATTTTCTATGGGTCCGCTGGGCAGCCCGATTGCGCATATCGGTGTGCAATTGACCGACAGCCCATACGTCGTTGCCAGCATGAGGTTGATGACTCGCATGGGACGTGCGGTTTATGACGTGCTCGGACCCGACGGCGTGTTCGTGCCATGCGTGCACTCGGTCGGGGCTCCGCTGGCCGAAGGTGAAAAGGACGTCGCATGGCCGTGCAACTCCGAGCACAAATACATCGTGCACTTTCCGGAAACGCGCGAGATCTGGAGTTACGGTTCGGGTTACGGCGGCAACGCATTGCTGGGCAAGAAATGCTTCGCGCTGCGAATCGCCTCGGTGATGGGACGCGACGAAGGCTGGCTCGCCGAGCACATGCTCATCCTCGGCGTTACGTCGCCGGAAGGACGCAAGACCTACGTCACGGCAGCGTTTCCGAGCGCCTGCGGCAAGACCAACTTTGCGATGCTCATTCCGCCGCAAGGTCTCGACGGCTGGAAGGTGACGACCATCGGCGACGATATTGCATGGATCAAGCCGCACGCGGACGGGCGTTTTCACGCCATCAATCCGGAAGCCGGATATTTCGGCGTGGCGCCCGGAACCTCGTACGAATCGAATCCGAACGCGATGGAGACGCTCAAGCGCAACGTCATCTTCACCAACGTTGCGCTCACCGACGATGGCGACGTGTGGTGGGAAGGCATGACCCGCGAGCCTCCCGCGCACCTGATCGATTGGCGTGGAGAGTCGTGGACGCCGACGCTGGCGCGCGAAACCGGACGCACGGCCGCGCATCCCAATGCGCGGTTCACCGTCTCGGCGACCCAGTGTCCTTCGCTCGATCCCGAGTGGGACAACCCCGCGGGCGTGCCGATTGCCGCGTTTATCTTCGGCGCGAGGCGGAGCGACACCGTGCCATTGGTCGTCGAGGCCGCGAATTGGGAGGACGGCGTGTACAAGGCGGCGACAATGGGATCCGAGACCACCGCCGCCGCCGCAGGCAAGGTGGGCGAGGTTCGCCGCGATCCCTTCGCCATGCTGCCGTTTTGCGGCTATCACATCGGCGATTATTTCGCGCATTGGCTCGCCATGGTGAAGACGGTCAAATATCCGCCTCGAATATTCAACGTCAACTGGTTTCGCACCGACCAGAACGGGAAATTTGCGTGGCCCGGCTTCGGTCAGAACATGCGCGTGCTCAAATGGATCGTCGAGCGTTGCCAGGGCAAGGCACACGCGGTGCAGACCCCCCTCGGACTGCAGCCTGAATACGTCGATCTGGATTGGCGCGGCCTCGAGTTCGGGCCGGAGCGATTTGCGACGGTCATGCGCCTCGACGACGCGCGCTGGCAGAGCGAGCTCGCGGCGCACGACGAGCTTTTCGCCAAGCTCGGTGCCAAGCAACCGCAGGTGTTTGTGGCACAACGCCGCCAACTCGGCGCGCGGTTCGCCGGTTAGTCCTTCGTCGTTCTCAAATCTCGGTTTTGCCGCACCTTCTCGCGTAAAGGGCGGCACGAGGCTGTGGGCGCATTCGCGCAGCAAGGCTTTCCTTGCAAGGCGCGGTTGCGGCCATTCAGGCGCCAGTTTCCAGATACGGTTGTGAGCACTTCTGCAGGCCATCGGTATCGATGGCGCTGAACAACGCCTACGCGGCGTGACACCCAGGCAATTCGAGTCGTTCAGGGGCGCTCCTTGCACATGATCCAGCGAACCCTTATGCTTGAGCAAATGTAACCGCTTTCTGTAAGCGCTTTCAGACGTCCCGAAGACAGTCCCGGCCGCGATAGCACTAAGGTGTTTGCGCGACGCTTGTGCAAAGGATCCCACGTCTTGGCGGCCACCGATACCAACCTTGGCAGACGCCGACCGAGGCCTCGCGGGAGCCAGGCTACGCTGACCGATGTGGCGCGAGCCGCGGCGGTATCGACAGCGTCTGCGTCGCGGGCCCTCACACGCCCACAGGCGGTCAGTGACGAACTGAGGATCAGGGTAGCCGAGGCTGCCAACACGCTGGGATATGTTCCGAACCGCGCGGCGCGAGCACTGGCGTGCCGCCGATCGGGATCGGTCGGCGTCATTACCGGAAATCTCAACGATCCAGGGATGGCGTCCGCGCTCGCCGCGCTTGAGGCACGACTCACCGACGCCGGTTGGGACCTGCTGCTGGGCAGTGGCAGCGAGGACGGAACGCCACTAGCCGGCGCTCGAGCACTGCTAAGTCGCGGCGTCGGCGCGCTCGTTTTTCTGGGGGTCGACCTGCCATCCGAGCTCCGGGAGGTGCGCGGCATTCAGCGCTTGCCCTGCGTCAGCGTGGATCGAACGGATCGCACCGGCTTCACCGCGAGCGCTGGCCTTGACCTCGGCCGCGCGGGCAAGCTGATCGCCGACTATCTGGGACAGCTCGGACATCGATGCATGGCAGTCGTCGCCGAGCCCCGTTCGGTCGTAAGCACTCTGCTGGTCGAGGCCCTCGGAGCGGAGCAGGCTTTGGGTGGATCCCCGCCGGAAGTCATGCCCATAGGCGATGAGCCCATCGCTGAAGGGATTTTGCGATGGCTTGCGTTGCCGAATTCTCCGACCGCAGCAATCTGCGTTAGTGACTTTACCGCGCTGGCGGTGATGCATGCATGCGCCTGCCACGGCATCGACGTCCCCGGCCGGCTTTCGGTCGTCGGGTTCGGCGACTCACCCTTGGCCCGGTGCGTGTCGCCGACGCTGACGAGCGTGCGTATCCCGGCGCGCGCCGCCGGCATCGCGGCCGCGGAATATCTGCTTGCCCGCTTCGCGGACCGCGTTCCGGACCTTGCTGAATGGCCTGTCAAACTCGCCATTCGAGGATCGACAGGCCCGCCGCCCGGGTCGCGGTAAGGAAGTGCGTCCGTCCATGCTTGTTCCACGTGAAACAGATGCCTCGGCAGGTTCCACGTGGAACAGACCACGTCGACGGGCGCTTTCCCAAAATCGAGCTTTGGATTATTATTACAGTATCCCTTCGTTTAAAATTATCGTTTAAAAACATGATGTTCCCAGAACGCTTCGAGGTAATCGTGGTAGGCGGGGGCCACGCCGGAACGGAGGCCGCGCTCGCCGCTGCGCGGGCAGGCCGGCGCACCCTGCTCCTCACCCATAGCATCGAGACTCTGGGCCAGATGTCCTGCAACCCGTCGATCGGTGGGATCGGCAAGGGGCACCTGGTTAAGGAAGTCGATGCGCTGGGCGGCGCTATGGCTCTCGCCACCGATATGGCTGGGATCCAGTTTCGTATCCTCAACGCCAGCAAAGGACCGGCGGTCCGTGCGACCCGCGCCCAGGCGGACCGGGTTCTGTATCGCCGAGCGATTCGCTCGATGCTCGAGAACCAGCCCAATCTGACGCTGTTTCAGCAGCCGGTGGACGATGTCTTGGTCACCGCGGGAAGAGCGACCGGGGTGGTGACCCAAGGGGGTATCCGCTTCGATGCTCAGGCGGTGGTGCTGACCACCGGAACCTTTCTCTCCGGGTTGATCCATGTCGGGCTCGAACACCATGAGGCCGGTCGTGCCGGCGAGCCGCCGGCAAACACCTTGGCGGCCCGGCTTCGCGAACTCGCGTTGCCCGTCGGTAGGTTGAAGACCGGCACGCCGCCGCGGCTCGACGGCCGGACCATCGACTTCGGTTCACTTGCGGTTCAGCCCGGCGACGATCCAGCGCCGGTATTTTCGACGCTCGGCTCGAGGGAAATGCATCCGCGCCAATTGCCGTGCTGGATTACCCACACCAACCAGCAAACCCACGAGATTATCCGCGGCGGACTCGATCGCTCGCCGATGTTCACCGGCGTGATCGAAGGCGTCGGGCCGCGTTATTGCCCTTCCATCGAAGACAAGGTCACCCGCTTTGCCGACCGCGTGAGCCACCAGGTGTTCCTCGAGCCGGAAGGTCTGGAAACACACGAAATCTACCCCAATGGCATTTCGACCAGCCTGCCCTTTGACGTCCAGCTCGCCATGGTGCGTTCGATCAAGGGGCTGGAACGTGCGCACCTTGTGCGTCCGGGCTACGCCATCGAATACGATTTTTTCGATCCCAGGGCGCTTAAGGGCACGCTTGAAACCAAGGCGATACACGGGCTTTTCTTCGCCGGGCAGATCAACGGCACGACCGGCTACGAGGAGGCCGCCGCGCAGGGAATACTTGCCGGCATCAATGCAGGCCGGGTCGCAGTTGGCGAAGACGGATGGTGCCCGCGCCGCGACCAGGCCTACCTCGGCGTTTTGGTCGACGACCTCGTTACTCGCGGGGTCACCGAACCCTACCGCATGTTTACCAGCCGCGCCGAGTACCGATTGCAGCTGCGCGAGGACAATGCCGATCTGCGCCTGACCGAAGCGGGGCGCGCGCTCGGCGTCGTCGATGAGCGGCGATGGGAGGCGTTTTGCCGCCACCGGGACGCCGTCGACAAGGAGCTCGAGCGCGTCAAGTCCTGCTGGGTCAATCCGAAACTGGTCAGCAGCGCTGAAGCCGTGCGCGTTCTCGGTCAGCCGCTGGAACGGGAGTGCTCGCTGGTGGAGCTCCTGCGCAGGCCGGGAGTGAGTTATGCCGAGCTTCTGACCTTGCCGGGCGCGGGAAATGCGGTAGCGGACCCCCGCGTGGCGGAGCAGGTCGAGGTAGCGACCAAGTATGCCGGGTACATCGTACGCCAGCACGACGAGATTGCGCGCAGCGCCTCGCAGGAGGTGCAAAAACTGCCTGCTGATCTCGATTACCGCACCGTGCGCGGGCTGTCGTCCGAAGTTCAACAAAAGCTCAACGAGCATCGACCGGAAACGATTGGTCAGGCAAGACGCATCTCGGGGATCACTCCCGCCGCGATCAGCTTGCTGCTGGTCCACCTCAAACGCGGCTTTAGGCCGCAGGCGCAAGACGCCCGAAGACTTTCAGCATGACGGCAGTGTTGGTCGCAGGGCTTTCCGCGCTCGAGCTGGACGCGGATATTGCGACCCGGGCAATGTTGGCGCAATACATTGCCTTGCTCGACAAATGGAATCGCACGCACAACCTCACCGCGATCCGCGATCCGGAGCAAATGGTCACCCACCATTTGCTCGACTCGCTGGCAGTGCTTGGGCATCTGCCCAAACAAGCCCACTTGCGCGTGCTCGACATAGGCAGCGGTGGCGGCCTGCCCGGCATTCCACTGGCCATCGCCAGGCAGGATTGGCACATCGTGCTGCTCGACAGCAACCACAAGAAAGCGGCGTTCCTGCGGCAGGCGGCGATTGAGCTCAAGCTCGCCAATGTCGAGGTGTGCGCCGTGCGCGTTCAGGCGTACGTCGCCGACCTTCTCTTTGACGTCGTCATTTCGCGTGCCTTTTCCGATCTGGCGACGTTCGCCACGCTCGCGCGACGCCTGATCGTGCCCGGCGGACGACTCGTTGCCATGAAAGGCCTCTTTCCCCACGAGGAGCTGCGGGATCTGCCACCGGACATCCTTGTCGCGGAGGTGCCGGCCATCCGCGTTCCAGGACTCGACGTGCAACGGCATCTGGTGATCATGGAGCCGCGCGTGCCATGACCAAGATCATCGCGATTGCCAATCAAAAGGGGGGCGTCGGGAAGACGACGACCAGCGTCAATCTCGCCGCGAGCCTGGTAGCGATGAAGCGCCGCGTGCTGCTGGTCGATCTCGACCCGCAGGGGAATGCCACGATGGGTGCCGGAGTCAATAAGCGAGCGCTCACTTATACCGTGTACCAAGTACTGTTGGGGGAGAAGAAGATTTCCGATGTTCGCGTGCAATCGCCTACGGGCGGCTTCGATCTGGTGCCTTCCAATCGCGAGCTCGCCGGCGCCGAAGTGGAGCTGGTCGATTTGCCGGAGCGCGAGATGCGGCTCAAAGGCGCTCTCGCGGAGGCACTCTCGCAGATGCGAGCCGCGATCTCGGTCGTCGTCGACGACTATGATTTCATCTTGCTCGACTGCCCGCCCTCGCTCTCGCTACTGACCTTGAACGGCTTGTGCGCGGCCGACAGCGTGCTCATACCGATGCAATGCGAGTACTACGCGCTCGAAGGGCTATCCGATCTGGTGCAAACCATACGCAAGGTGCGCGCGCACCTCAATCCGCGCCTTGAAATCGAGGGCTTGCTGCGAACCATGTACGACCCGCGCAACACACTTGCGCTTAATGTCTCCGCAGATTTGCAAAAACACTTCGGCGAAAAACTCTACCGCACGGTGATACCGCGCAACATTCGACTCGCCGAAGCGCCCAGTCACGGCATCCCTGCGCTGCAACTCGATAAGACGTCGAAAGGTGCGCTTGCCTATCTCGCGCTGGCCGGAGAAATGCTGCGGCGGGACGAGAGCGTCGCATCTTCGGCCGAGAGGGCGATGCATGGCTAAGCTAAAGGGACTCGGCCGCGGACTCGATGCCTTGCTTGCAGGCTCCGACGAAACCTCGGGCGGCGAATCGCTGCAATCTCTTCCGGTCGACCGCATCGGTGTCGGAAAGTATCAACCGCGCACGCACATGGACGAGCATTCCCTTGCCGAGCTCGCGGAGTCGATCAAGGCACAGGGGATCGTGCAGCCGATACTCGTCCGGCCGGTCGATGGAGGACGCTACGAGCTAATCGCCGGTGAACGGCGGTGGCGCGCGGCGCAGCGCGCGGGATTGAAGGAAGTGCCGGCGGTGGTGCGCAGCGTTCCGGACCAGGCTGCACTGGCGTTGGCGCTGATTGAAAATATCCAGCGCGAGGATCTCAACCCGCTCGAGGAGGCGCAGGGAATCGCACGCCTGATCACCGAGTTTCGACTGACCCACGATGCGGCGGCGGCGGCGGTGGGCCGCTCGCGCAGCGCGGTGAGCAATTTGCTTCGCCTGACCCAGCTTCCCAAGCAGGTGCAGGGATATTTGCTCGCGGGAAGGCTCGACATGGGTCACGCACGTGCGCTGCTGGGATTGTCCGGTGCGCAGCAGGTGACCGCGGCGGCCAAAGTCGTCGCCGAACAAATGTCGGTGCGCGAAACCGAGCGGCTGGTGCGTGGCATATTGTCGCCGCCATCGCGCCGCGAGGCGCGCGCCGCGACCGCAGGTCGCGATGCGGACCTGGTGCGGCTTCAGGAAGAGCTCGCCGAGATCCTCGGTGCAAGAGTTCGCGTCGATGCGGCCAAAAAGGGCGCGGGTCGCCTGGTGATCGAGTATTCGAGCCTGGAACAGCTCGACGGCATTCTCGTCCGGCTGCGCCGCAAATAACAGACGCGACGAACAAGAATCCGCGGCGCCGTGACTTCGAAGCGCCGCGGAATACTGCAAGGTCGAGCGAGCGCGTTCAGCCCAGCTGCTTGAGTATGGTCTCCGCGCCCGACACCTCGAACTTGCCCGGCGCTTCGATGTTAAGCGCCTTGACCACTCCGTCCTCGACCAGCGCCGAAAAGCGCTGGCAGCGTACGCCCATGCCTCTGGCGGTCAGATCGAGCTCCAGGCCCAGCGCTTTGGTGTAGGCAGCGCTGCCGTCACCCATCATGCGCACCTTGCCTGCGGCGTGCTGATCTTTGGCCCATGCGCCCATCACGAACGCGTCGTTGACCGACAGGCAGAGAATGGCGTCCACTCCCTTGGCTTTGAGCTCGTCGTAGTGCTTGACGTAGCTTGGCACGTGCTGCGCCGAGCAGGTCGGCGTGAAGGCGCCGGGCAAACCAAAGATCACGACTTTCTTGCCTTTGGTGAGATCGTCGACCTTGAACTGGTTGGGGCCGATCGTGCAGCCTTCGGTTTCGACGTCGATGAATTCACTCAAGGTTCCGGCGGGCAGCCGGTCGCCTACTTTGATGGTCATAGCTCTTCTCCGGAACAATGGCGCGAACGCGCCGTGGCGTGGCAACGACGAAGGTCGATTGTAGCGGATAAATCGGTTTGTCCGCGAGACCGATATCTCGCAACGGCGTCTTGTCGGAAACGAGGCGAAGGCGTAATTTCGGCGGTCCGGAAATGCGAAAGAACAACATGGCCAAGCTCGACATCGCGCGGGGACGCCGCGCAACGCTGCTCATTGCTACGCGCAAGGGCCTGTGGCAGATGACTGCCGATACGACCCGCCGCAAGTGGCGCCTAACCGGTCCGCACTTTCTTGGCCACGTCGTTCATCATTGCGTCGCCGATCCGCGCGACGGAAAGACGCTGCTCGCCGCGGCTCGCACGGGCCATCTCGGGCCGACCATCTTCCGTTCGGCCGATCGCGGTCGGACATGGCACGAGGCGAAACGTCCACCGGCCTTTCGAGAAGGCAGCGGACGCGCGGTCGACCATACTTTCTGGCTGGCGCCGGGACCCGCCGGCGAGCCCGAAACCTGGTACGCTGGCACCTCGCCGCAGGGATTGTTTCGCTCCGAAGATGGCGGCGCCACGTGGGTCGGCGTCGATGGCTTCAACGAGCACCCGATGCGCAAGACGTGGTGCGGCGACGACAAGGACGGAACGCCCGACGGTCCGAAACTGCATTCGATCCTGATCGACCCCCGTGATTCCAATCACATGTACATCGGCATGTCGGGCGGAGGCGTTTTCGAATCGGGCAACGGCGGCGCGGCCTGGAGGCCGCTGAACGCCGGGGTCAAGGCGGATTTCCTGCCGGAGCCGACGCCGGAATTCGGTCATGATCCGCATTGCGTACGGCTGCATCCGGTCTTGCCGGATCGTCTTTATCAGCAAAATCACTGCGGCATCTACCGCCTCGACCGTCCCGCGGAGCGATGGCAGGATATCGGCGCGAGCATGCCGAAGAGCGTTGGCGCCATCGGCTTTCCTATGGTTGTCCATCCGCGCGATCCGGACACGATTTGGGTGTTTCCGATGGATGGAACCAAAGTCTGGCCGCGAACGTCGCCGGCGGGCAAGCCGGCGGTTTATCGTTCGGTCAACGGCGGCAAATCGTGGCAGCGCCAAGCAGCCGGGTTGCCGAAAACGCAGGCGTGGCTGACGGTCAAACGGCAGGCGATGACCGCCGATCAGGGATCTCCGGTCGGCGTTTACTTTGGCACCAGCAGCGGCGAGATTTGGGGCAGCCGCGATGAAGGACGCACGTGGAAATGTCTCGCCGCGCATCTGCCGCACGTGTACGCCGTCGAGGTAGCGTGAAGTGGGCACATCCCGAGCAACTCGGGCCGCGAATGCTCGGAGCTGATCGCCGATGCGCGTTCTCATTCCCGGGCCGCTGCGAGATTACACCGCCAATGCCGCGGCGGTGAGCGCCGAAGGACTTACGCTCGGCAGCTTGCTCGCCGATCTCGATCGACGGTTTCCGGGACTGCGCTTTCGGATCATCGACGAGCAGGGACGCATTCGCCGGCATATCAAATTCTTTGTCGACGGCGTGCAGGCGAAGGACTTGAATCCGGCCCTGGACAGTGCGACGGAAGTGATGATCGTGTGTGCACTTTCCGG
>DATNNK010000209.1:0-2649 GCA_035601875.1 Casimicrobiaceae bacterium
TGGCGCGGCTGGCAGCGTCGATCTCACCCTGGATTTCGACCATCGCGGTGCACTTGTCGAGGCACAGCCGCTCGCTGCCCGTCCACGCGCCGAGCGCCGCGAAAAGAACGAAGAACAGCAATCCAAACGCGAGCAGCTTGAAAAAAATTCCCCAGCGGCGCGCGCGACGCTGCTCGCGCAAGCCGTCGGTTGCCAATCGCTCGAGGACGCGGCGCTCCCAGTTGTCTTCCATTAGTCCGCCGGTTCCATTAGCCGTCTTCGGCACAAAAAACGCCGCCGTCACGCTCGCAGACTTTCACTGGCGCGAGACGCGCACCATGGCACGGGCCGGAAACGCAAAGTCCGCTGCCGGGATCGTACAGCGCGCCATGTGTAGCACACATCAAGTATAGCTTGGACTCGTCGAAGAAATCACCGGCGTTCCAGTCCAGCTCGGTCGACTGATGCTGACACTCGTTGATGTAGGCGTGTGGCATGGCGCGCCAGCGCACCACGAACGCAGGCAGGGTTCCTCCTTGCCGAGCGACTTGGAAACGCACCCCGTCGCCGCCATCGACGAGCTCCGCGCTGGAGCAGATCAGGCGTTCGCGGCCAGCCATGCGCGTAACTCCGCCACTGAATGCGCCGTCGAAAGCGGCTCCATCGCCATCAGTCCCGCGGACGGGTGGGCGCCATAGGCGACCGCCAAGGCGCTGACTCCCGCGTTGCGCGCGAGCTCCAGGTCGTGCGTGGTATCGCCGATCATCAAGGTCTCGGCAGGCTCGGCACCGAGCCGATCCATGAGCGCGAGCAGCATGTCCGGGTGTGGCTTGGGGAAGCCTTCGTCAGCGCAACGCGAGGCGGCAAATCGATCGGCGATGCCGTGCTGCGCCAGCGCACGCGCCAAGCCAACGCGGGTCTTGCCGGTCGCGACGGCTAACAGAAAACCGCGCTCATCGAGCTCGTCGAGCATCTCGCGAACGCCGGCGAAGAGCGGAATCGCGGCGTCGCCGGCAAGGTAATGATCCCGATAGCGCTCCGAAAATCGAGCGTGACGCTCGGGTGCGAGGGTGGGCGCGACGTGTCGGATCGCGTCGCGGTGCCCCAAACCGATCACGTGCCGTGCGTCCAATTCGGTGGGCGCAGGGACCCCGACGTCGAGGCATGCTTGTTGAATCGCGCCGGCGATGAGCGCGGTCGAATCGGCGAGGGTTCCATCCCAGTCGAACGCGAGCAGGCGGAAGCGCCGCGGCGGATCAAGCATCGGGCGGACGCAGTGAATCCAGCGCGTCGAGATAGCGGCTGAGTTCCGGTGGCAGCGCGGCTTCGATCTCGACCTCGCGTTCTTCCACCGGATGGGTGAAGGCGAGTCTGCGCGCGTGCAGGAACATCCGCTTCAGGCCTTGCTTGGCAAGCGCCTTGTTCCAGGCGAAATCGCCGTACTTTTCGTCGCCCGCGAGCGCGAACCCGAGATGGGTCAGGTGGACGCGGATCTGGTGCGTGCGTCCGGTGTGCAGCTCGGCTTCGAGCAGACTCACGGCCGGGTCGATGCCGGTCCAGACCCGGCGCCGATAGAACACCGTTTTCGAGGCCTGCCCGCCTACCTGCTCGACCCGCACGCGGCGCTCGCCGGTGCTGGTCAGGTATTTGGTCAGCGGCAAGGTCACCTCCCGCTTGGCGTCGCGCCATTGGCCCTTGACCAGTATCTGGTAGCGCTTGTCGACGCGGCCTTCGCGAAGCGCGGCGTGAAGCCCGACCAAAGCGGCGCGCTTTTTGGCGACCAGCAGCACTCCCGAGGTGTCGCGGTCCAGGCGATGGACAAGTTCCAGAAACTTCGCGGTCGGCCGCGCCGCGCGCATTTGTTCGATCAGACCGAAGGCCACCCCGCTGCCGCCGTGCACCGCAAGCCCGGCCGGCTTGTCGACGGCAATCAAGGCGTCATCCTCATACAAGATGGGGATTGACGCCGAAAGCGGTGGCGGCTTGCGGGTCCCGGCCGGTGGCACACCGGTCCGAATCGGAGGAATCCGAAGTTCGTCGCCGAGCACCAGCCGGACGTCCGGCTTCACCCGCAGGCGGTTGACCCGCACCTCGCCGCTGCGCAGGATTCGATAGATATGGCTCTTCGGGACGCCTTTGAGCACCCGCAACAGGAAGTTGTCGACGCGCTGGCCGGCCCCTGCCTCGTCGACTGCAAGGCGGTTCACAGCATCCTTGCTTAAATCGTTCATTTCTCTATAATTGTCGGCAGCAGCAACGTGCGATAGCTAGCGCGTGAGTTCCGAGGCGACGGTCATCGACCCCGCCTCCCGACCATGCGGCAGCCCCTTCCAGTTAGGCAACGAAGGGGTAAGGCAACTAAGGCAACCGCCTGTTGGCCCGAGATAGGGCGACTTGGTTAAATCGGTTCACCGTCCGGATTCTGCGGCCCGGAAAAGTAACGATGTTAATGGAACAGCGCAGTCTCCGCACCGGCTTATGGCCGGACGACAGGCGGCTAGGACTTGCGGCGCGCCACTTTTGTAGCGCAACGAATTCTGTACTTGGCTGCGAGGCTCCGGTCTTTCATCACCGATGGCGACGCAGCCGCCAGACCGTTTGAGCGACAACGCGAAGAAAACGAACCAAGCTCCCGAGACAGGCAATCCTCAAGCTCCACTCCCTCATCAC
>DATNNK010000210.1:0-4973 GCA_035601875.1 Casimicrobiaceae bacterium
CTGCGTGAAGCCGATCGGATGCATGAAGATGATGACGTCGAGCGCCTGCGCCTTGGCGAAGAATTTATCCAGTTTCAGTCGCGGGTCGGTCAAGTCCATGCCGTTGACGCTGGCGTTGATTTCCACTCCGCGCAGGCCGAGCTCCTTCACGCAGCGCTCGAGCTCGGCGACCGCGAGATCGACCTGCTGCAGCGGTACGGTTCCGAGCGCGACAAAACGCTCCGGCCAGGTCGCCACGATCTCGGCCAGCCGGTCATTCACCATGCGCGACAGCTCGACGCCCAGCTCCGGGTCGGTCCAGTAGTAACACTGATTAGGCGCGGGCGACACGGCCTGCATGTCGATGCCCATGCGATCCATGTCCCTGAGTCGCGTCTCTATGGTCGAGAGTTTTGGCAACCTGTCGCGGATCTGTTTGACGTTGACCTCGCGCGTCAGCGCGTTGGCGAACGTGACGGAAGGCTCGTACTGCGCAGGATTCAGGTGCGCAACCTTGGCGGCCACTGCCTGGTTGAGATAGTGACAATGGATATCGATGCGCAGACTTTTTCCACTGCGACCGCGGATGACCTTGGTCGACGTTGCGGCGCGCAGGGCTTTTGAGGGCGCACGCCGCGCCGGCGGTGCACCGTGCGGCGGCGGAGCATCGCGCGAGAGCGGCGCGCCGAGATGATTGTGCCGCAGGTCGGTGCATCCGGGCGTCGCGCAAGTGAACATCATGGCCGTCGCTCCTTCCTCTTTCGAAACATCATGCGTGGCAGTGGTTCTTAGTATACTTTCGCTCGGCGCTGCCCCGAGACAGCGCCGGCGGGGGCGTCCGGGTCGTGTCCGGAACGTTCGCTTATAAGAGGAGGCACTGATGGAGGCATTGACCAAGGGAACTTCGCGCCGCAACGGCGTGACGGCGGTCCATTCGCTGAATCGTTTCGTCCTTACCGTGCCGGCGCTCGATGAAGCCGAACGCTTTTATACCGAGTTCGGCCTGGACGTACGGCGCAGCAGCGGACGCATCGATCTGCACACCTTCGGCCATCCGCACTGCTGGGGAACGATTTGCGAGGCGCCGGGCCGGAAGAAGCTCCAATACCTGAGTTTCGGAGTGTACGAGCAGGATCTCGAGCCGTTGCTGCGAGAGCTCGATCGGCTGCAGATCGCGCGGGTATCGGCGCATCCGCTGTCTGACAACAGCGGCGTTTGGTTGCGGGATCCCGACGGCAACTTCGTGCAGATTGTCGGAGCGGCCAAAGTTTCGCCGGATGGGCCCGCGCTCCGGGCGCCGCCACCGCCGCATCCCATCGGCCGCGGCGCCGCACCGAGCCGCTCGGCTGCCGGCAGGGTTCGTCCGCGCTGTCTCTCGCACGTGCTCCTCTTCAGCTCGGACGTGCCGCGTTCGGTGCAATTCTATGGCGAGGCCTTGGGATTGCGCCTATCGGATCAGTCCGGCGAGCTCATCGCTTTCATGCACGGAGCGCACGGCAGCGATCATCATATGCTGGCGTTCGTGAAATCGGACGGCCCGGGGTACCACCATTCGAGCTGGCATGTCGCAAGCATCGATGACGTCGGCATCGGCAGGGAGCACATGGCTGCCTGCGGCTACGCCCGGGGATGGGGCGTCGGCCGGCACGTGATAGGGTCGAACTATTTCGCCTACGTACAGGACCCGTGGGGGAGCTTCGCCGAATTCTCCTACGACATCGATTTCATCCCGGCGGATGTCGAATGGAAGCCCGGCGATTATCCAGCGGAGGATTCGTTTTACGTGTGGGGACCGCCACCGCCCGACTACTTTACCGTCAATCACGAAATCGCCGGGTAATGCATCCGCCACCTTGGAATCGAAACGGGGTCGGGTCCAATCTCGATTCAACTGCCTAAAACACGCCAAGGTGCTGGGTAATCAGCGCCTGATCGCTGCGCACTTCGTCGACGCTTCCGGCGAAGGCGACGCGTCCGGTGTTCAGCATGACCACTTCGTCGGCGAGAGCGAGCGCCAGGTTTACGTTCTGCTCGACCAGCACGATCGACTGCCCCTCCTGCTTCAGGCGCGCGATGGTGCGGCCGACTTCGGCGACGATCCGTGGCGCCAGACCCTCCGAGGGCTCGTCCATGAGCAACACGCGCGGATTGCCCATCAACGCGCGCCCGATGGCGAGCATCTGCTGTTCTCCCCCGGAAAGCGAGCCGGCGTGTTGCTGCTGCCGCTCGCGCAAGGACGGAAAGAGCTCGAGCACGCGTTCGAATGTCCAGTGCGTTGCGGCGCTGTTGCGCGCCTGTCGTGCCACAACCAGATTTTCGCGCACCGTCAGCGTGGGAAATACGCGCCGCCCCTGCGGCACCAGGCCGATCCCCTTACGCGAGATCGCCTCGGGAGACAGTCGCGAGATCGTTTCGCCGAATAATCGGATCTCGCCGCCGCGAGGAGGAAGAAAGCCGATGACGGCATTCATGCAGGTGGTCTTGCCGGCTCCGTTGCGACCGAGGAGCGCCAGCACGCGCCCGGCGTTCAGAGTGAACGACACTGCGTGCAGGACGTGGCTGTCGGCATAGAAAGCGTCGATGCCGGAGAGCGCCAGCGCCTCGGTGGTCAACGCCGACACCGGCTCACTCACCGCGTCAGTTCCCAAGGTATACCTCGCGCGTCTTCGGATCCGCGACCACTTCACTGCGGGTTCCCTCGACGATCACGCTGCCGTAATGGAGCACGGTAATCCGCTCCGCCAGATCGAGTGCCGTGTCCATGTCGTGCTCGATCATGACCACGGTCACGTTCCGCGGAATCCCGGCGATCAACGCTTTCACCGCGACGCGTTCCTCGAGCGAGAGTCCGGCAAGCGGCTCATCGAGCAGCAGCAGCTTGGGCTTCTGGGCGAGCGCCATCGCGATCTCGACGCGGCGCTTTTCTCCGTAGGACACTTCGCCGATCGGTCGCGCGGCGCGTTGATCGAGGCCGACCAACCCGAGCACCCGGCGCCCCTCTTCGATGAGACCTGTCTCGAGGGCGAGCGGACGGAACGCGTTCCAGCGCACGCTCGACAGCCCAAGCAGCGCCAGCACGATGTTGTGTTCCAGGGAATCCTTCGGAAACAACGTGATGATCTGGTAGGTCCTGGCGACGCCGCGATGCGCACGCTGGTGGGGCTTGAGACGCGAGACTTCTTCACCGAACAGCCGAATCGCACCGGCGTCGGGCGCCAGATCGCCGGTGATCAGGTTGAAGAGCGTCGTCTTGCCGGCCCCATTGGGACCGATGATCAACCGGCGCTCGCCGGGCAACACCTCCAGCGACACGCCGTTCATCGCCGGCAAGCCGCCGAACGATTTTCTCAAGCCGCTGATCTGCAGCGCCGGCGTCATTGCTTTCGCCACCGAAGCCACCAACGGCGAAATCCGGGGACAACGCCATCCGGCATGAAAATCACGATCAGGACGAAGACGGAACCGAGCAGCATGTTCCAGCGCTCGAGGTAGGCCGACACGTAATTTTTCAGGAGCAGGACGATCGCGGCGCCGACGATCGGACCCGCAACCGTTCCGGCCCCGCCGGCGATCACTCCCAGCAGCACTTCTGCGGAGCTCGTCAGCGACAGCGCCGTCGGGTGGATATACTTATGGTAATAGACGAACAGCAGGCCGGCGACTGCACCCCAGAAGCCCGAGTAGACGAAGCTGAGCCAGCGCACCAGCCAGACGTTGTGGCCGAGCGCGTTCATGCGGCGCGATTCGTCCCGGCTGCCGCGCAGCGCTGCGCCAAAGGGTGAGTTGACGAACCGCGCCATCATCCAGATGGCCAGAATCGCGACGGTGAGTGCAAAATAGTAGAACGCTGCCGGAGCGTCGATGCTGATACCGAAGGGAGCGGGCCGCGTGAGCCCGGATAAACCGTTGTCGCCACCGGTCACCGCCGCCCAGCGGTAGGCGGTTCCCCACAGCACTTGCGACAGTGCGAGCGTAATCATCAGAAAGCCAAGGCCCGTCGCGCGCAACGCGATCCACCCGAACAGGCCCGCGATCAACGTCGTCACGACGAGCGCGAGCGGAGCCGTAATCCAGTGGGCGAAACCGAGGCGCAGATACAGCCACGCCGAGCTGTACGCCGCAAGGCCGATCCAGGCCGCATGGCCCAGCGACACCAGGCCGCCGTAGCCGACCAGGAGGTTCAAGCTCGCCGCGAGGATCGCCGCGATGAAAATCTGGCTGCCGAGGTTGACGTAGAAGTCTCCGCCGACCAAGGGAAAGCCGGCGAGTGCCAGACCCAGAGCGATCCACGCGAGCCGGTTCATGCGCCTACAGTCATGCGCTCTTCCTCCCGAACAGGCCTCGCGGGCGGAAGGCGATCACGAAGATCATCGGCAGGAACAGGATCACATAGGCCAGATCGGGCAACAGCGCGGAGCCGAAGGTATAAATGGCCGCGGTGATAAAGCTGCCGACGAAGGCTCCAAGCAAGCTGCCGACACCGCCCAGGATGACCACGATCAACGCGAGCGGCAACATGTCCGTATCCAGCCCGGGATATGCGGACATGATGGGTCCCCCGATCACGCCACCGGCACCGGCGAGAGCGGCGCCGAGACAAAACACGGTGGTGAACAGTCTCGACACTGGAATGCCGACCGCCCGCGCCATTTGCGTGTCGTCGACCCCGGCGCGAATCATCGCGCCGAGCCGTGTGCGTTCCATGAGCAAATGCAGCGCGATCGCGGTCACGATCGCGATACCGAGCACGGCCAGACGGTACGCCGGAAAGGCGATATTGCCGATCACGAGCGGCCGTTGCAGCGAAGGCGGCGCCGCGATCGGGATCGGGTCCCCGCCCCAGACGATGAGGCAGAGGTCGGCGACGATGAACGAGATGCCCAGCGTCACCAGCACTTGTCCCAGCGCGTTCCCGGCCAGGGGACGCAGAATGAACCGCTCGAGCAGCCCGCCAATCGCGGCAACCACGAGTCCGGAGAGCAGTGCGGCAAGCC
>DATNNK010000211.1:0-21401 GCA_035601875.1 Casimicrobiaceae bacterium
CCTGCAGCCGCACCGCGATCCGGTCAGCGGCAAGTTGAGCTATGTCTTTTCCTGCTTCAACCAGGACCAACCGATCGACGAGGTCGATTTCGCGGCGCTCGATGCGCGCCTGTCGCAGAACGCGACGCAGGAGAAGCTGACCGCGCAGTGGATCGCACATTGTCAGTCCGTGGACGACGTGCCTGTTTGATGTTTTCAGTTCCCGGATGCCGCGCGCACATGCGACATCCGGCGGAAACGCGCTCGCCGCCGCCGTCCGGCTGCAATTTCGTACAGCCGCCGCACGATCCTCGCAGGTTCCGCTGAGCCTCCGTGTCATCGGCCGAGGCCGATAGGCCGTTAAGGGCTTCTGCTGTTGGGATCCGCGACCGGCACGCTTTCTGCTCGATGAATCGGTCGACGTGACTCGTGTCGCGGTCCCAGCATGCGACCGTGTATTTTTTGCATCCGACGCCATCAAGAAAAGAAAAGAGGAGAACTTGCCATGGTTACTCGTGTTCTCAACCTGCGCAACATTGCCAACGCAGTCATCGGCTTCGCCGCGTTGCTTGCCTGCAGCATCGCCGCCGCCGATCCGCCGGCCCGCGTCGCGAGATTGGCGAACATCGGCGGGGCAGTCAGCTTTTCACCCGCGGGCGAAGAAGAATGGACGTACGCGACGCCCAATCGGCCGCTGATCACCGGTGACAGGGTTTGGGCGGATGCGGGTGCCCGCGCCGAGCTGCAGATCGGCTCGCTTGCGGTCCGCCTCGGCAGCCAGACCAGCGTTACGATCCTCAACCTCGACGATCGCGTGGCGCAGTTTCAGTTGGCGCAGGGCGCGCTCAACGTGCGCGTGCGGCGCATCGATCCGGGTCAGACGATCGAGATCGACACGCCGCTGCTCGCGTTCTCGCTACGGCGGCCAGGCGATTATCGGATCGACGTCGATCCGACGAGCGCGGCGACGACCGTGGCGGTTAGAAGCGGCGAAGGCGAGGTATACGGCGAAGGCGCGGCCTATGTCATCAGCGCCCGCCAGTGGTATCGCTTCGCCGATTCGGGCCTTCGCGACTACCAATACGACGCGCTTCCACCGCCCGACGCGTTCGACAACTGGGCGCGGGACCGCGATCGGCGCCAGGACAATCCGGTCGCCGCCCGCTATGTCTCGCCGGACGTCATCGGCTACTCCGACCTCGACGATTATGGAACCTGGAGCGTGGTCGAGGGCTATGGCAACGTCTGGGTGCCGACCTCGGTGGCGAGCGACTGGGCACCGTATCACCATGGACACTGGACCTGGATCGAGCCCTGGGGCTGGACCTGGGTCGACGATGCACCCTGGGGTTTCGCGCCCTTTCACTACGGTCGCTGGGCTTACGCGCGCCAGCGCTGGTGCTGGGTGCCCGGCCCGGTCCGCGCGCGACCGGTCTACGCGCCGGCGCTGGTCGCCTTTGTCGGCGGCAATAATTTCCGGATTTCGGTTGGCGCCGGCGAGCCATCGCGCGGCGTTGCGTGGTTCCCGCTTGCCCCCGGCGAAGTATATCGGCCCGGCTACCGCGTCAGCCAGAACTATTTCACCAATGTCAACGTCAGCAATACCAACGTCAGCAATACCTACGTCACGAATGTCTACAACAGGCCCGACGCGCCCAACACTGTCTATCGAAACCGCGAGCAGCGCGGCGGCATAACGGCGGTACCTGCGGCGGCGTTCGTGCAGTCGCGGTCGGTCGCACAGTCCGCAGTGACGGTCTCACGCGAGGTCGCCGCTGCTGCACCGGTGACGCCGGTCGCCTCATTCGCGCCGGTGCGCGCGAGCGTCATAGGCGGCGGTGCAGCGCCTGGGGCAAGGGCAGGGGGTGGGGGCGCACCTGCCGCCGGACCGGGGACGGTAAGCCGCCCCCCGACCGCGACCATCCAGCGCCCTGTCATCGCCCGAGTGGCACCGCCACCACCGCCGGCACCGTTCAGCGCCCGCGAGGCGACGCTCGCCAAGGATCCGGGCCGACCGGCCGATCCTGCGACATTCGCCGCGGCGCGGCCCGCCGCCACCGCGGCGGCCGCAGCGCCACCGGTCAAGGTCGTCGCGCCTGCTACGCCTGGAACGCCGCCGCCGGCACCGACGGTCTCCCGTTCGCGCACCAATGTGCCGCCGACGGCCGCAGGTGGCGCGCCTCCAGCTGCAGCTGGAACACCTCCTGCAGCTCCAGCCCCCGGCGTCGCCCCCGGGTTGGCGCCAAGCCGAGGCGCGGCTCTCCCCATCCCGCAACCGCCGGGAACGCCGCCTGTCAGTCGCGAAACGGGAGGACCGACCCCGAAAGCGGACAGCTCGCCGCCGCCGGCCCCGCCTTCCGCTGTACGGGTGCCACCTCAGCCGATGCCGGCGGCGCCGGTGCAGCCTGCTCCGCAGCCGCCCAGGGCGATGGAGGGGCGGCCGGTACCCCAGCCACCGCCGCCGGCCGCACAGCAGCCCTCCGTTGCGCCAACGCCTGCGCCGGCCGTCGCCAAGCCACCTCCCGCTCCATCGCCGCCAGTGGCTGAGCCGCGACGCGAAGCGCTGCCACCGCCCGCGCCGGCCGTCGCCAAGCCGCCTCCCGCTCCATCGCCGCCGCCAGCGGAACTGCGACGCGAGCCGCCGCCACCGCCCGCCGCGGTGAGGCCGCCCCCCGCTCCAGTGCCGCCACTGGCTGAGCCGCGACGCGAAGCGCTGCCACCGCCCGTGCCGGCGGTCGCCAAGCCGCCTCCTGCTCCATCGCCGCCGCCGGCAGAGCTTCGACGCGAGCCCTCTCCGCCGCCCGCCGCGGTGAGGCCGCCCGCCGCCCCAGCACCGCCGCCAGCAGAGTTGCGACGCGAGCCGCCTCCGCCGCCGGTGGTCGCGAGACCGCCCGTCGTACCAACGCCGCCGCCTGCTGCCGCTCCGGCGGCGGCGGCACGGCAGGCCGAACCAAAAGCCAAAGTGGAGCCGCCGAGAGGCGAGGCGCCAAAGGGTAAGGGAGAGGAAAAGCGCGACGACCAGAAGTAGTCGTTTCAGCGACCGACCCCGCGCCCGACATGCGTCGGCGGGCGCGGGCCCGCCTCCATTCCGTTCTGCATCAACCCACCGTGGCCGAAGCGCACGCGGCACGCTTTCTGCTGGGACAAGGGTACTTAGCCGTACCTAGACGCCGGACGCGGAAGGATTTACCGGAGCCCATGTAATTCTTGCGTCGCCGACGACGAATGTGCGGAGCATCACATTGTCCACCCCACACGACGGGTACCACGCGCCGCCGCAATCGTCGAGGAGTGCTCCATGACCCCCATCATCGCAGGACGCTTCGAGCAAGAAGCTCAAGCGGAGGGAGCGGCGGCTGCGCTGCGTCATGGCGGCTTCGATGCAGCTGATGTCACGGTTTTTTTTGTCAATCCGGCTGGGCAGCACGCGACCTATCCGATCGGCGGCGATCGCGACCCATCGCCGGGCGCAAAGCATGCGCACAGCGGGGCTCTAAAAGGCGCAGCCATAGGAACTGCAGTGGGCGTGGGCGTGGGGCTTGCCGCCTCGCCGCTGATGGGTCCTGCTGCAGTCGTCGCCGGAGCGGGGGCGGGGACTTATGCGGGTTCGCTGGTCGGTGCGCTGGGCAAAATGGAAGAGAAGCCCGCGCCGGCGAAGCCCGATGAACACGTTGTCGCGCCGGCCGCGACCGTCGCCGCGCCGATGGATGCAGATACTGCATCCGTACGTTCCAGCGGCATCTTTGTCGCCGTCCGCGCCGTGGAGTTCGCCAAGCGCGTGGCCGCCGTCAACGTATTGGGCGCCAACGGTGCTCAAGACATCGAGCGGGCCGACGGAACGTGGCAGGCCGGACAATGGATCGACTTCGATCCGCTGAAGCCCCCACTTCTCGTCGATCTGCCTGCGCCCGAAGACGTTCAATTGCGAAAATAGGCGGGGCTAGACGAAGACAAAACCGGGCAATTCTGCGACAGTGAAAGATTGTCGAAGCGACCCAGCAGCCGCGATCCGTAACAGCGAAGGCCATCCGTTCAATATCACGTCCAGCGTCAAACTCGGCGCGTCGCGCCGAGTCCACTAATCCAGGAGAAAGAAACGATGAACATCCATCTGACCCTCGGCCCCCTGATAGCACTGATCGCTGGAATTCTGATTTTGCTGGTGCCGCGGCTTCTGAATTACATTGTCGCGATTTATCTCATCATCATTGGACTGATCGGTCTGTTCGGCTATGGAGGCACGCTCCTGCACACTTAGACGCCTTTACACCACCTTGACGCTGATGTTCGGCAGTCCGTCGATGTGGCCTTCCATCACGTCGTCCTTGACGACCGGGCCCACATTTTCCGGCGTGCCCGAGTAGATGATATCGCCGGGCGCAAGCTCAAACGCCTCGGACAGCTTGCTGATCTGTTCCGCCACCGACCAGATCATCTGACTCAAGTCGGCGTTTTGCTTTAGCTGGCCGTTGACCTTGAGCCAGATCGCACCTTTGGTGAAGTGCCCGACCGCAGCGACGGGCTGAAGTGGTCCGAGCGGCGCCGAACGGTCGAAGCTCTTGCCTATCTCCCAGGGTTTCTTTTCGTCGCCCATCGCGCGCTGCAGGTCGCGGCGCGTCATGTCGAGGCCGACGGTGTAGCCGAATACGTGCTCGAGCGCGCGATCGATGGCAATGTTGCGACCGCCCTTGTTGATCGCCGCGACCAGCTCGATCTCGTAATGATAATTTTTGGTCAGCGGCGGGTAGGGGTGATCGACGGTCGCGCTGATCGGCACGTTCTGCACCGCGTCGGTCGGCTTCTGGAAAAAGAACGGCGGCTCGCGCGTGGGATCCGAACCCATCTCCCGCGAATGCGCGGCGTAATTGCGTCCGATGCAATAAATCCGCCGAACCGGAAACAGCTCGCTGCTGCCCGCGATGGGAATGAAGGTGGGCGACACGGAGAACGGGCTGCGTGGCTGCGCCGTCGCGGTACCGGGCATCGCATAAGCTGCAACGCCGCCGGCGGCAAGCATCGATGCGCCGCGCAGGAGCTGCCGGCGTTTGCTGAATTTCACGAGTACCTCCTATTTAATCGTTGCCAATGCGCCGCTTTAGCGACCCTTTGGGCTCGCCTTGGTGCGCGGCATCACCCGCGGAACCGACGGCGCGGTGGGCCGTTTGACCTGCGGTATCTGAATCGGATGTCCGGTCTTGGAGTCGCGTCCGCGGAAGCTTCCGCTGCCCTTGTTTTTCGACATGGTCTTGCCTCATGTGGGTAGGTTCGTCAAACACGATTATGCTACTCGCACGGTAACTCAACGCAAGCGGGTTGCGCAATCACGCCCCGGGAATACGCCCGGACGGGAGCCTCAGGCCTCGGGTGTCAGCAGCGACACGCCAAGACGCGCACGTCGCGACAGCCACAGGCTGGGCCGATAACGCGGGTCGCCATACGATCGCGCAAGATCCTTCAGGATGCGCAGCAGTCTCGGTGGTCCAATGGCGTCGCCCCACGCCAGCGGTCCCGCGGGATAAGCCAAGCCGATCCTCACCGCGAGGTCTATGTCTTCAGGCGTCGCGATGCGCTGCTGCGCGATGTCGCAGGCGATGTTGACCACATGCGCAACGGTGCGTTGGACGACGAAGCCCGGACTGTCGTGTATCACGTGAACCGGAACACCATCCGCGGCGAACATGCTCTTCGCCGCATCGCGCCAATAGGGTTCGGTCACCGATGTCGTCATCAGTGTGCGGTGCCTGCTCATGTCAAACAGCGTGTCCAGCGCGACGGTGCGCCTGGGGTCGAGACGCTCGTCGAGCGCCGCGGTGGTCGCATCACGACCTGACGGCAGGACGAGGCAAAGTGAATCCGATTCCGGTGTAGCACCCGCGTCGATCTCGGCACCGAGACTTTGCAACAGACTGACGACGCGTTGCCTGGTGCCTGGACTGGTACCGCTGACCCAGCCGCGACGCGTCGGGGCCGGGTTGCTTTGGGTGATTGTTGTGGGCGGAACGATCGAGGGACGCGCCAGGGCATCGGCGCCTCGATAGTCGTAGAAGCCGCGCCCGGATTTGCGGCCCAGCAATCCGGCAGCCAGGCGCTGCGCGGTCAGCGGCGAAGGCCGGAAGCGTGGCTCCTCGTAGAACTGGTGATAGATCGATTCCATCACCGGATGCGAAACGTCCAAACCGGTGAGATCCAGCAGCTCGAAAGGGCCCATGCGGAAGCCTGCCTCGAGCTTCAGGATAAGATCGATGGTCGCTGCATCGGCGACGCCTTCGCCGATGATGCGCAAGGCCTCGGTGCCGTAACCGCGCCCCGCGTGATTGACGATGAATCCGGGAGTGTCCTTGGCCTTGACCGGCGTGTGGCCGAGCGCCGACGCGAATTCGACCAGGCGCTCGATCACGACCGGCGAGGTCAGCAATCCATCGATCACCTCAACCAACTTCATCAACGGCACCGGACTGAAAAAATGCAGCCCGGCAACTCGCGCGGGATGTGCCGACCCAGCCGCGATCGCGGTGACCGAGAGTGACGAGGTGTTCGTCGCTAGGATGCATTCCTTGCCGACCACGCCGTCGAGAGATGCGATCAACGTCTGCTTGGCTTCCAGCCGTTCCACGATCGCCTCGATCACCAGATCGGCGTCCCCGAATCCGGCGATGGATTCAGGCAGTGCGATATGCGCGACCGCGCTTTCGGCCGCGGCGGTGGAAAGTCTGCCTTTCGCGACCAGCGTGGCTAGCTGCTCGGCGATCAAACGTTTGGCGTCGGCAGCAGCGAACGGTTTGGCGTCGAGCAAGCGCACGTCGAATCCGGCCTGTGCCACGATTTGCGCGATGCCACGGCCCATGAGGCCCGCGCCGGCGATGCCGACCGTCTTCATCGCCTTGTGCGACGCAGCCATAGCTAGCCTTATGCAATTCGAGGGGCGCGGTATTATGTATCGAAATGGCGCAGCGGCGCGAGAATAGCAGCAACCAGTAGCGTGTGCCGACGCAGCGTCGAATCCATCCGCGACGATTCGAGATCCCGGCACGCTTTACGCGTTGATCGACAGCGTCTCGCTTTCTCAGCGAGCGCCGGGCTCCCAATGCATCCATGGTCGCCAAAGCGCGATCCGATTTCCAGCCGCTGATCGCGGCAATGAAAGCGCTCGGGTGGTTCGGAAGTGCATCGCCTCTCATTCGCGCGTTGATCACGCAGCGACCTCTTCACCGCAGTAGCGACAACTCGATTGCCTGTTGTAAATCTTACAGAGACGATAATCGTCGCGTCGGGCGGAGTACGCGCAAGGATGAAGTAAAATCGGAATCGCTTGCTCGCCATTTCCCATGCGGCAAGAAACCGTTCCACCGGCCCTTCAGCGCACAATGAAATACAACGATATACCAGCGGTTCTTCTGCTGACGACCATCTGGTGCTACTGGTTCGGGGTCGGCGCCATGATCGTCCGTGCCCGCCGCAAGACGCGCGACTTGGCGGGACTCGTTCCCGAGCAGGCGTTCGAACGGGCGATGTTTGTGATCTGGATTCCGCTGGTGATCGCGTGGATCGTGTTGCCATGGCTTGCGCTCACCCGCACCAACCCTTTATTCGCCGTGCCCCAGTTCGCCCGGGAGGAGCCTCTGTACGCCGCGCTTCGCTGGCTCGCCGCGGTGACCGCGCTCGTGTGTCTGGCGATGACGGCGTGGTGCTGGTCGAGGATGGGCAAGGACTGGCGCATGGACGTGAGCGAAAAACGCAAAGGCACCCTGATCACCGATGGGCTGTTCGCGTACGTCCGCCATCCCATCTACGCGCTCTCGATGCTGCTCATGCTTTGCTCGGCCATCATCATCGCAACGCCGCTGATGTTGGGCATCTGGGCGGTGCACCTGGTGCTGAATAACCTCAAGGCGCGCAACGAGGAGCGCCATTTGCTCGCCACGCACGGCGAGCCGTACGCGCAGTACCTGCGTCGCACTGGCCGTTTTTTTCCGCGCTTCGCTGCGCAGAGATCCTAGACCGCGTTCGCCAAACCGGCGGCCGGAGCGCCACAGTGTCCCTGAACAGAGCCCCTATCGAGTTTGCCGCCATGTTGCGAAGGCTGGTCGCCGCGCTGGTGCTGGTCCTGGCCGCGACGCATGCGCACACGGCTGCGGTTGCCGCAGAGCCATCAGGCAGATCCGATATTGCACAGCCGCCGATGGATCGTTCGACCGAGGACCGCGTTCTCGCGCTCGACCCGGCGAACATTTCGGCGGCCGACGTGCGTGACGTACTGGCGCACACGCCCGCGCCTCGCATCATCACCCTACAGGGCAGCGTTGCGCTGATCACGATGGAGCCCTTCGCCGAATACCTGGCAGCGATGGGCTATCCCGAGTCGCGGCTCAAGGATCCGGGCGACGGAAGCCTGTCGCAGGGCGGCTTCGCCGACAGCGCGCAGCTTGCGGGCACGGTGGCATGGTATTACGAGACCGAGGGCATGATGCCGATGCTGATCGGGCACAGTCAGGGAGGGATGCTCGCGATCAAGGTACTCCATGAATTCGCCGGTGCGTTTCACACCGCAATTCCGGTATGGAATCCGATGACCGGGCAATCCGAGCAACGCACGACTATCATCGACCCACTGACCGGGCTCGAGCGCTCGGTGATCGGCCTCAAGCTTTCCTACGTCGCCGCGATGGCGACCGGCAAGCTGCCGCGCCTTCTGCTCGGACAATGGGAGATATTGGGAAAGCTGCGCACCATTCCCGACACGGTCGAGGACTTCACCGGGTTCTCGATCGAATGGGATTTGATCGCCGGGACCTTGCCGGGCAGCGAGAAATATCATGCCGGCGGCAGCGCGCAGGTGCGCAACGTCGAGCTCGCGGCCCAGACCAGCCACATAGCGATGCCGCGTACTCGGTATCTCGCGGCCGATCCGGTCACCCGCGCCTGGATCGACAGCTACCATCCCGCGTCGCCGCTGACCGCGCCGCCGGCAGGGCCCGGCATCGACGCTTCGAACATCGTTCACGCGGCCGACATCTGGTACAGCGTCAAGAAGCACTGGTGCCTTGAAGCGCAGCGCCTGATCAGCGCGCGGCGCGCCGCGATCGCGGCGAAAGGCGGCGCCGGATGAAAGGCAAGCTGAACCTGTTCCAGGCGGCAATGGTCCGGTGGCGCGAGATGCATCCGTACAATGCGGTGCATGTTGTTCACGTGCCGCGTCCGCTGGATGCGGCGCGGCTGGAAGCGGGCATCCGGCGGCGGCTCGAGGAGCTAGGGCTTACCGGACTCGGTCTCGATCGCCGCCGGCTGCGCTATGAATGGTCCGGCGGCGCCTCGGTGGCGACCGTCGTGGCACTCGCGGGTGGCGCCGATCCGCTCGCCACCCTCCATGGCGAAATCGAGCGGCAACTCAATCTCGCGTTTCCCACCGAAGGGCGCTTCGATCCGTTCCGGGTTTTCGCCGTCGTCGACGAGACGTCTTTCCATCTTGGCATCGCCTACGATCACTTCGTCGCCGGCGGCGACTCGATCGTGCTGTTGCTACAGCGCTTTGTCGAAGACTATTGCGGTATCGAGCGTTCGGGTCCCGCGTTACCCGCTCCCGCGTTATACCCGCCCAAATACCGGTACCTGTTCGCGCGCCAGGCAATCCCGCTGGTCAAAGGTCTGGGAAGTCTGCGCGCTCTGATCGCGAGCTGCCGCCGTTCGGTCAGGCCGCGCTATGCGTGCGGCGGAGACGGGTGCAACGGCGTTGCGTTTTTCCGCCTCGATTCCGGCGAGCATACGAAACTGGCGCGAACCGCGCGCGACTGGGAGATGACGCAAAATGATCTCTTCCTGTCGATTCTGCTCTGGATCCTGTCGCCGCGGATCGCCGAGCGCCGAGAGGCGAAGCGGCGGCGCGAGCTGGCCGTGGCATCGATCGTCAATGTCAGGCGCGATTTCGGCGCGAAGGCGGCCAATGGCTTCGTGCCGCTGCTGGCCTCGTTTCGCGTTGCACATCCGGTGCCCCCCGGCATGGGACTGCGCGAGCTGGCGAGCTTCGTGCACGCCGAAACCAGTCACGTCAAGCGCAGCAAGCTCTACTTGCAGACGTTGCTGGCGATCGGCTTGTCAGGAATGCAGTGGCGGTTTCTATCGGCCGAGCAAAGACAAGGCTTCTACGCCAAGAATTATGCGGTGTGGGCGGGCATGACGCCGCTGTATCTGGACGCACTCTGGCCCGCGGCCCGCACGTTGCCGTTTCGCCTTGAATACGTGCGGGCGGTGGCGACCGGCCCACTCTCGCCAATCGTCGTCGCGCTGACAACGCTGGGCGAGGCTGTCCAGATCGCACTGTCATTCAGGACCGCGGCGCTCGACCGCGAGCGAGTCGACGGCATCATCGCCGATATTACTAACTGCATCAGGAGTCTTTGACGATGACCACGCCGTACCCTGCCATTTGTCTTTTCGCCGCCGCTTTGATAGTGCTGTCCGGCTGTGCGACCGCGCCGCTGGAGCCCCCGAGCGAAGACTTGCGCGAGGCGAAGGCGGGGAGCGTGCTGCGCTCGCTGTCGATCGACCGCGCGGTGGAGGACCGCATTCTCGCGCTCGATCCGGAGCGCATCGGCGAAGACGACGTACGCGATGCGCTCGCCAAAGGACCGACGCCGAGGATTTTCGAGGTGCACGGCGGCGTTTACCCCGTCCAGGTTCTGATGCAATCGTTCGCGGAATTTCTGATCGGAATGGGGTATCCGGAGAACCGTATTCGCGACCCCGGCGACGGCGCCTTTTCGCGCAGTCCGTACGAGGATAGCGAGCACCAAGCCGGCGAGATCGCTTGGTACTACGAGCACGAAGGCGTGCGGCCGATGCTCATCGGCCACAGCCAGGGTGGAATCCAGGTGGTGAAGATCCTGCACGAGCTCGCGGGCACCTTCGGCCCCGCGCGGCGCGTGTTCAATCCGCTTACCCGTGAGCTCGAGGAGCGCACGACCATCGTCGATCCCTTGAATGGACGCGAGCGGCCCGTCGTGGGAGTTGGCGTCTCTTATGCGGCGGTCGTCGGCACGGGCGGGTGGGCGCTGGTCCTGCCGGTGCACTGGAAAGTGGTGAACGTCATCCGCGCGATTCCGGACACCGTCGACGACTTCACCGGCTACCGAATCGGGCTCGACTTCTTCGCCTGGGACGCGCCCGGATTGGAAGCCGTCAAGACATTTCGCGCCGAGGGAAAGGCCAAGGTGCGCAACGTGACGCTGCCCGCGGTGTATTCGCACGTGTTCGTCCCCGCCACCTCGCAACTCGCCGAGAGCCCCGCGATGCGGACGTGGATCAACGCCTTCGATCCGGACGATGAGGCGGGCAGGGCGCCGGTGCCCGACAGTGCCGCGACCAACGTCATGTTTGCTGCCGACGTCTGGCACAGCATCAAGAAGCACTGGTGCCTCGAGGCACAACAGCTGCTTCGGGCCAAGCGCGCGGCCCTTGGGGCGAGCTGACCGCCACGCGTACGGCACTCGGGGCACGTTGCTCCGGGCAGCGAAGCAGGCGATAATTACCGATTGTTCGCCATGCGCTGGGTCGCCGCCGGGGTTTGAATCCGGGCGCTCGGCCCCAGACAGTAAAGCTCCCGTCCATGTCAGGCCCTCTCGCCGGAAAAGTTGCGCTTGTCACGGGTGCATCGCGCGGTATCGGCCGCGCGATTGCGCGCAAGCTGGCGTCCGCCGGCTCGGATGTGGCGGTGAATTACTACAATAGCCACGACGAGGCCGAATCCTTGTGCGTGGAGTTGCGCGCGATGGGGCGAGCCGCGCAGGCGGTGCAGGGCAGCGTCGGCATTCCGGAGAGCGTCGACGACATGTTCGTCGAGCTCGGGAAGCATTTCGATCGCCTCGACATCGTCATCAGCAATGCCGCCAGTGGTGTGCTCAAGCCGGCGATGGACATGTCGCTCAAGCATTGGCGCTGGTGCATGGAGACCAATGCGTTTGCGCTCGATTTGCTGGCGCAGCGGGCGGTGCCCTTGATGCGCGACGGCGGGCGCATCATCGCCATGTCCAGCCTCGGCGCGTCGCGGGCCATGCCCGACTACGGTTTCATCGGCGCGTCGAAAGCGGCACTCGAATCGCTGGTGCGCACGTTGGCGCAGGAGCTGGGGCCCAGGAACATCCGGGTCAACACGGTCAGCGCAGGCGTGGTCGACACCGATGCGCTGCGCTACTTTCCCAATCGTGAGCAATTGCTGGCGAATTTCGCAGAGCGCACTCCGGCGGGGCCGGTGCTGAGCCCCGACGATGTCGCCGGGGCGGTCTATCTGTTATGCCTGCCCGAGGCGGCGATGATCAACGGTCACACGCTGGTCGTCGATGGCGGTTTTTGCATCTCGGGATGATGCCCGGACGAACACCATGCCGATGACGGCGGATTCGGGTCTCGCCGGCAAGGTCGCAATCGTGACCGGCGGCAGCCGCGGCATCGGTCGGGCGATCGTCGAGCTCCTTGCGGCCGAGGGCGCCGACGTCACCCTGTTCTATCGGGATCAGGTTGCGGCGGCGCAGGAAGTCGTTGCCGCTGCACAATCGGCCGGTGCCAGCGTCGGATCGGAACAAGTCGATGTGCGCGACAGCAAAGCTTGCGCCGCGGCCGTCGACCGGGTGGCCGAACGCGCCGGCAGGATCGATATCCTGGTGAACAACGCGGGGATGATACGCGACAACCAGCTGGCGGCGATGGATGACGAGGATGTCTCGCTGGTGCTGGACACCAACGTCGGCGGCGTGTTCAACGTCACCCGCGCCGTAGTGCCGCATATGATCGTTCAGCGTGCCGGCAAGATCATCAACCTCTCGTCGGTCGCCGGCGAGAAGGGCGGCCGCGGACAGACCAATTACGCGGCGAGCAAGGGCGCGGTCAATGCGTTCACCCGCGCCCTTGCGGTCGAGCTGGCGCCGCGCAAGATCACCGTCAACTGCGTTGCGCCGGGTGTGATCGAGACCGAGATGTCGCAGGCCGTGCGCGACATGGCTGGCGACACAGTCAAGTCGCGGATCCTGCTCAAGCGCTACGGCAAGCCGGAGGAAGTCGCCTACGCCGTCTGGTTTCTCGCTTCGCGGTACGCGGATTATGTGACGGGTCAGGTCATCAGTGTCGATGGCGGTTTCAAGATGGAATAATGAGTGGAACAACGAGTGGAGTGAATTCATGACGCAAACGGAAGTCACCAAGGAAGAAATCATGGCGGTCTACCCCAAGGTCGCCGAGACGATGGCCGATGCGCTCGGCTGCGATGTCGAGGATGTCAAGCTCGACGTCTCGCTGATCGAGGGGCTGGACGCGGAATCGATCGACTTTCTGGACATGGTCTTTCGACTCGAGCGCACCTTCAAGATCAAGATTCCGCGCGGCAAGATCGTCGAAAATGCACGCGGCGATCTACCTGAGGCCGAGTTCGAGCAAAAAGGCATCGTCACTGAAAAGGGAATGGCGCAGCTCCGATCGTATCTGTCGGAGATTCCCGCCGAGCGTTTCAAGACGCCCATGAAGGTCGCGGACATCCCGCGGCTGTTCACTCCCGAAACGTTCTGCAAGCTGGTCGTGCATGCGCAGCGCGAAGCGCAGCCCGCGGCCTGATCGCGCCGGCGTCTTGCCACTTGCATGACGGCGCATTTCGCCGCGTTCTCGTTTGTCGACCGCATCACCGAATTTATCGACGGGTCGCGGGCGCGCGGCTTTTTCTGGGTGCCGCAAGGGATCCGGGTCTTTCCTTCGTGCCTGGTGGCCGAGGCGGTCGGCCAACTGGCGGCGTGGGTCGCGATGAGCAAAGTGGACTTTCGCGGGCGACCGGTGGCGGCACTGGCCACTGAGACGCGCTTCCTGGGCTTGGTCCTGCCCGGTGACGTGCTCGAGCTCGCGGTTGAGATCGAGGATTGCGATGACAATATGGTGGCCTATGGCGGCAACGCATCCGTGGAAGGCAGACAAATGATCGAGCTCAAGCATTGCCTCGGTCCCATGCTGCCGGTCGAAGATTTCGACGCGCCCGATGCACTGCGCGAGCGGCTCTCGCTTCTTCGCGATCGGGGCGCGCCACGTGGACGATTTCCAGGCGTGGATCTGCCCGAGACTGTTGTGATCGAGCGTGTGCCCGGCAAATCCTTGCGCGCGAACCTGAACGTGCCCCGCGAGGCGACGTTCTTCGCCGATCACTTTCCGCGCAACCCGGTTTTTCCCGCGACGCTGTTGCTGGACGCGCAGATTAGCGTGGCGGCGGAGCTCGTGGAAAAAAGCTGTGGCCCCCAATTTGCAAGCCCGGTTGCATCGCGCATGACCCACTTCAAGATGCGCTCCTTCATCAGTCCGGGCCAGGAGGTCGAGCTCGCGGCAACGCTATCAGGTCAGGACGCGCTAGCCGCACGCGTCATGCTGAGCGCGCACGTGGCCGGCAAGTCGGTCGCGACGGCGCGCGTCGAGTTCGCGGCGAGGGAGCCGACATGAAGGAAGCGAAGCGGCGGGTGGCGATCACCGGTCTCGGCCTGGTCACGCCAGTCGGCAACGATGTCGCGACGACGTGGAGCGCGGTGCTCGCGGGAAGAAGCGGCGCGGCGCCGATCAGCCTGTTCGATGCCAGCGGATTTTCGACGCGCATCGCGGCCGAAGTCAAGGAATTCGACGAGGCGGCGTTGGTCTCCGACCGCAAGCTCGTCAAGTTCGCCAACCGCTCTCACCGTTTCGCGCTCGCCGCCGCCGAGCAGGCGATCCGCGATGCCGGCATCGCGCCGACGGCTGCGACTGGCGAGCGTTGGGGCTGCGCGGTCGGCACCGGCATGATGGGCGTCGCCTACGCCGATCTCGCGGACATTCAGCGTCAAGCCGCGGCCGACGGCGAGCTGCATCCTGACCTGCTGCTGCAGAACGAGGCAGCGAACGATCCGATGGTTTTCTGTCGCAGTCAGGCGACTGGCGGTGTGGCGCTGTTGACACGCCGCTTCGGCATCCGCGGCTATGCAACGTCGGTGCACACCGCGTGCGCGTCGGGAGGGCAGGCGATCGGCACCGCTTTGAAGCTGATTCGTCGCGGGAGCGTCGATTTTGCGCTGGCTGGAGGATTCGATTCGATGATCAGCCCGGTCGGGCTGGCCGGGTTTTGTCTGTTGTCGGCGCTGTCCGCGGACAACGAGGCACCCGAGCGTGCGAGCCGCCCTTTCGATGCGACGCGCAACGGTTTCGTCCTCGGCGAAGGCGCGGGATTTCTGGTGCTCGAGGAGTGGGCATCGGCGCGGCGGCGCGGTGCGCATATCTATGCCGAGCTTGCGGGCGACGGCAATTCGCTGTCTTCGTACCGCATTACGGATTCGCCGCCCGACGGCGACGGGCCGATCCAGTCGATGCGTTCGGGGCTGAGCGACGCCGGGGCAACGCCGGCCGATATCGATTACATCAACGCTCATGGAACGTCGACGCATATGAACGACAAGAGCGAGAGCGCGGCGGTTCACGCTGTCTTCGGTCCGCGCACGCAGGAGGTGTCGGTGAGCTCCACCAAGAGCTCGATGGGGCATTTGATCGCTGCGGCGGGCGCGGTCGAGGTGGCGATTTGTGCGCTCGCGATCGAGCACGGTGAAATGCCGGTCAATGCCAACCTGAGGGACCCCGATCCCGATTGCGATCTCAACTTTGTCGTCGACGCTCCTCGCAAGCAGCGGGTACGAATGACGCTCTCCAATTCCTTCGGCTTCGGCGGATCGAACAGTTGCGTGGTGCTGCGCAACCCCGAGCTCGTGGAAGACGGGGCGGCCGGCTGATCACTGCGCAGCGATCATGGCCAAGCCGAAAGTGCTCATCACAGGGTCCGGTGCCGTATGTGCTTCGGGCATGCACCCGGAGGGAATCCTTGCCGCGCTGCGCGAGGGGCGCTCCGCCATTGCACCCATAAAGCAGTGGGACACGGCCGGGTGGCAGGTCAACGCGGCGGCGGAAATCGCGGACTTCAATCCGCGCGCACTGGTCGAGGACCGGAAGCTGCACAAGCTGATCCGGCGCACCGACATGCTCGGGCTCTATGCCGCGAGCCGCGCCATCGACAGCGCGAGCTTCATCACGCACCGCGACGCGCTGGGCGCCGATGGCGCGGCCACGTTTGCCGATCGAAGCGGCATTTACGTTGGCTCGGGCGGCGGCGCATACAACTCGCAGTATGAGTACTTTCCCTTGATGAGCGAATCGCGCGGCAATCTCGAAGCCTTCGGCCGCGAGCTTGGCAGCGCGGTTAATCCAATGTGGCTGCTGCGCACGCTGCCCAACAACGTTCTCTGCCACGTCGGCATCAAGTACAACCTTAAGGGCAGCAACGCCTGTATCACCAATCACAGCGCCGGCGGGACGCTTGCGGTAATCGAGGCTGCCGAGGCATTGCGACAAGGCGAGGCCGATCGTGCGGTCGCCGTCGGTCACGATGCACCGATCGAGCCGCAGTTGGTGCTCTACTATCAGCAGTGCGGATTGCTTGCGCAAGACGCCATCCGACCGTTCGACGTTGCGCGCAGCGGCAGCATTTTCGGTGAGGGCGCGGGTGCGTTCACGCTCGAGACCGAGCGCGCCGCGGCGGACCGTGACGCGACCGTGCTGGGGGAAGTGCTGGGAGGAGGCTATGCGACCGAGGCGATCGGGCTGTTGGCCATCCGCGACGACGGCGACGGCCTCGCACGAGCCATCGCGGGTGCGCTCGATGACGCGGGGCTGGCACCTCGCGACGTCGGCATGATCGTCGCGCACGGTAATGGCACCCTTCAATCGGATGCTTCGGAAGCGGCGGCGATTCGAACCTGTTTCGGCACAGGAGAAAACGCGCCTCCGGTGACCGCATTCAAGTGGGCGATCGGGCATCTCATCGCCGCGGCGGGCATCGTCGAGGCGGTCGTCGCGCTCGCTGCCTTGCGCGAGCGCATCGTCCCCGGCGTAGCGACCCTGACCAATCTGGACCCGGATTGCGCAGGCCTGCGTGTCTCCAGCGCAGCGCAGGTGCCGCGCACCAATATTGCGCTCATTCTCTGCCGCGGTTTTGCCGGAACCAACGCGGCGCTCCTCATCGGCGCGAGGTAACGCCGTGGCGGATGCGGCATCCGCCGAATACAGCTGCGCCGACCTCCGCTAGCAGGGTAAATTAATAAAATTATGCCTGCGTGCATAGTAGCTTAGCTTCGCTACTCTCCGCCGAAGCTCGTTGCAATTCGCTTCGTATCGGGTAAATTGATGGGTAAATACCCGCCCCGGAGGAACCGCGATGGCCGAGAAGCTCCTGTCGGACCGCACGTGCAAGAGCGCCAAGCGCAGGACAACGCCCTACCCACTTGCGGATGGCAAGGGCTTGCGCCTGGTCATCCATCCCAACGGTTCGAAATATTGGGTGCTGCGCTACACCCTCGCTGGTAAGGAAACAACGCTCGGGCTCGGAACCTATCTCGATGTCACGCTCGAGGAAGCGCGGAAGGAAGCCGGCAAGGCTCGCAAGCTGGTTGCCGCGGGTATCAATCCGCGGGTGGACCGAAAGGTAAACGTCGCCCGCAATATCGAGCGCGGCAACGCGACCCTAGAAGCGGTGGCAAACGAGTGGATGGCTCGGCATAAGGCCGACTGGTCCGCGGTTCACTACGAGCGCAACGAAGGCCTCCTACGTCGAATCTTGCTGCCTGAGCTGGGAGCGCTGCCGATTGCGGAGATTACGGAGCCCATGCTCTTAGCTCCGCTGAAAAAGGCCTACGACTCAGGAATCCGCGAATCGGCTCGTAAAGCGCGTGCTGTTGCGGCGCTGCTATTCGCCTACGCCAAGGACACGCATCGCGCGACGTCCAACCCGGGGCGCGAGTTGGCGCAATCAAGCGTGCTCAAGCGACCGGAAGCGAAGCACTTCGCAGCACTGAAGGCCGAGAAAGTGGGCCCACTGCTCAAGAAACTCGCGGCGAGCGGTGTTGAACCGGTCACACGCGTGGCGCTGGTGCTAATGCTTCTTACCGGCTTGCGCGACTCAACGTTGCGCGGCGGACGGTGGCAGGAAATCGACCTCAAGGCTGGAAAGTGGATCGTCCCAGGCGAGCGGATGAAATCACGGCGCGAGCACGCCGTACCGCTTCCGCGGCAAGCCGTCTCGATACTCAAAGAGTTGGCCAAACTCACCCGGAGGAACACGAACTCGTTCATCTTCGCCAGCCGCGCCAAAGCTGGGTTCCTCGCCGAGAATACTTTGCGTCTGGCGCTGCATGGCCTCGGTTTCAAAGTGACCGCGCACGGCTTTCGATCCCTGCTCACGGATCTGCTTAATGAACGCGGGTTCAATGCCGACGCCATCGAGCGCCAGTTAGACCACTCCAGCGAAGACAAGGTGCGCGCAGCGTATCCGCGAAGCGATTTCTTCGACTATCGGCGGAAGATGATGCAATGGGTCGCCGATTGGGCCGAAGCGCAACAGGCAGGAACGGCTGCCCCCATGCTGCCGGCTAACGTCATCACTTTGCGCAGGGCCGGATGAAGGAAAAGGCAGCCGAGCCAGAGGGTGGCCCGACTGCCAAGCCGCCGCAGAGAGACGATGAATGCGGCGGAGACGCGCAGGATATGCCGTCGGCAACAAGCTGTCAGTCAGCAGAAAGTAAGGATCGGCCCGGCGGATCCGGGAAAGCGGCAGTGTGTTGTCGTCCTCCAGATGAATGCCCCAGTAAACGTCCCGTTTAACGCGGTTGAGTGGATTGCGCGACAGCAGCCTTCGTTGAGGCGTTTCGTGCTCAGCGAGCATCATCCCCTTCTCCACTTCGCCCTGATGTGGAACATCTTTGAAGGGGAAGCGTGCGAATGTTCGGCAAGCATTGACAAGCTACGACGCGTTGCGGAGACCCTGGCGGCACGGCAATTTGCCACCCACCCACAAGCGGTAGCGTTCATGGCGTTTCTTCGCAGCCGTTATTGGAGGGATAAAGGTCTGACGACTCGCTTCGTCGCTCTTCGATTTAGAACACCCAAAGAGGAGGAATTGGTGTCCCGCGTACTTGGCCGCGAGGCCACGAGCGCCGCTGATACCATCTTTGCGCAGCTCCTCGTCGTATATCGATACCGAAACAATACGTTTCATGGGCTAAAGACGATTACGGACATCTTCGGAAGTGCCGAGCTCTTTGATGAGTCAGCGCGATTCCTCGCTGCCACGATGGAGGTCAATTGAAGTCGCGCTGTAATCCCTCCATAGCTCATGTCGAACGTTGGGTACCTTTAGGAGTCATTTCGACGTGAAAAGCGGAAGGCACGTTCTGCGATGGCAAGATGTCCTGATTCTTAGTCCAAACCGAAAAGGCCATGCGCTCATAGGCGTCGGCCGTGCTGTTGTTGATCGCAAGGAGAAGTCAGGTGCCTAGCCTCGCTCAACCCGGACGCCTCGACGCGGCGCTGGCTCGTCGAACAAAAAAAGTGCCTGATGTCTTAATTTCGAAAGTATGCGATGTTCTATCTCATTGACACCGAGATATTGGATTTCCAGCCTAACGCTGATTCGCTTGGAAATGTCGTGAGTCGGCATGAGTCGCTAAGTGCCGCGGTCGCGCGGTGCACCTCTATTGCCGATGATGCCCAAGAGTTAGGGATTTCCCCGCCGCGCATCTTAATTGTGGAATCTGGGGAAAGCTTTATGGACGCGCAACGATTTCCCCGCCATGTCGCAGGAAGGAAATTTGACAGGTTCGGGACGCTATATTGACATTTCTCGGATGCTCCACGCACCAACGACAATGAGACCGGCGGATCGGATCACGCCCAAGGACGACAACGCCGAGACACCCGAAGAGTTCGTTCAAAAATTGCCGTCGGATTGCAAGCGGCAATGTGCACTTGCATGTGTGTTGTTTTTGCCCCCTGCCACCCCTTCCGGCCGGGGTCCGGGTTTACCCTACGCGGTGCACAATGGGTCATGCGTAACCCATCGGCACCCTCATGCGCCGGCGTTGAAGTCCCCGCGCTCATCGGGGCGGACAGTCTCATGCATCCGACGCTGCACCCAGCGCCGTTTACGGCCGCGGGGTGGGTGTTCGAGAATAAGTTCGATGGCTTCCGCGCGCTCGTTCGTAAGTCGGGCGACAAGGCAGAGCTGATCTCACGTCGAGGTCGCTCCCTCGCTCGCGCGTTTCCGGGAGTTGTTCAGGCCATCGCTACGCTGCCCCACGATGCGGTACTGGACGCCGAGCTCGTCGTCTCCGACCTAGCTCGAATCGAGCGCGTCGAACGTGTTGGCAATTGGTATGCGTGAATAATCGCGTTGTGATCTCGAATCGTGCGGCATAGCATCACTACGCCTAGCCGTCGAAAACGGTTAATTCGACGAGTCTACTCGAGGTGGCATGGTTACTATATTCGCTAGCGCGTTCGCACAAGCTGCGCGTTCCCGCGCTCCGGGGCAAGTATCGGTTTCAAATTTCGCGCCTACCTGGTGGCGCGGACCGGAGTACCGGCCGCTCGTGCCGACCTGGACATATCGGAGCGTCCCGCAAAACCCCTACGAAGGTATCTACGCCGCGCAGCTGGCACTGCTAAACGCCACAACGGTGATTGAGGATCTGACGCGACTCGTGGGCGGCGATGTGGTTACGCTGTTGTGCCATTGCCAACCCGAAGATCTTGCAAGCGGCCTGATGTGGTGCCATCTTTCGTGCGCCTCGAGCTGGCTTCAGCATGAGCCAGGAATTGCCGTTCTAACTTGGGAAGGCCGCCCGACGCGACCGTAGAAATTCCAGTGAACTAACCCGGAAGTGAGGAGATGGCCGAACCAGAGAACGGTACCTCTTCAGGCCGAGGTCCCGGATTTTACCCCACGGTCAACAATGGGTCAGGCGCACCAGCAGCACGACACGCGCACATTGCTACTCGTCGTCCTCGCCCGGCTCGCGCGGTGCGGGTCGATCGCTCGCTGAGCGCGTCGCGCTGGAACTGCGGCTCGACGCTGCGCAGGCGCGGCAAGCGACCGCGTAGGAGCGCCCTGGCGCCCACGCAGGCGCAGCAAACGGGCGCAGATACATGACACGGAAATAAATAGGTTGCGACGACTGTTCTCTACAAGTTGTATTTTCGGCACTAAATGTCCGATACCCGACAGACCGTATCCCACGCGGGCACGTAGTGTTGAAAGTCTGATGGACGACAACCCTCAAAAAGTGAAATCCACTTCCGCGAACGACGCGCCGTTGGTTGAACGACAACGCGCGCAGAGCACGCTCGATTCCATTGGCGACGGCGTCATCAGCACCGACATGGAGGGCAGGGTAACGTATCTGAATGTGGTTGCGGAAAGAATGACGGGCTGGTCGCGTGAGGAGGCGTTTGGCCGGATGTTTTCGGAAGTGTTCCGTATCATCGATGGCGACAATCGTGAACCGACTGCTGACACCATGAAATTGGCCATTCAGCAGAACGAAACTGTCGGCCTTCCCGGC
>DATNNK010000212.1:0-2721 GCA_035601875.1 Casimicrobiaceae bacterium
TTGGGTGACAGAAAGAGCGTCTGTGCGATGACGGCGTTGGGCTTGCCCTCGACGAGGAGCTGCAGCACCTGACGCTCGCGCGAGCTCAGCAAATCGAGGGCGCTCGTCGGCGGCTGGTTCCGAAGGAAATCTTCGATCACGGTCTGAGCGATTTCCTGGCTCACGAATCGGCAGCCTGCCCGGACGCTGCGGATCGCATCGACGACTTCCTTGGCAGCAGCTTTCTTCAGCACGTATGCACGCGCGCCCGCCTGGAACGCGCGCCATACACGCTCCTGGTTCGAATACATCGAGAGGATCACGATCTTGACCTGCGGCGCACGCTTGAGGATCAGCTCGGTCGCCTCGATCCCGTTGAGCTCCGGCATCGAGATGTCCATCACCACCACGTCGGGCTGGAGGTCTTCCGTTTGGCGCAGCGCCTCGCGCCCATCGGCCGCGCTGCCGACGACCTCGAGATCCGGCTGGGCGTCGATCAGATACCGGAGCCCCTCGGCGACCACCGGATGGTCGTCCACGATCAATACCCTGGTGCTCATGAGCTAGCTTGCGATGGTGACGATCAGCCGCGTTCCGCGGGACGGGGCGGATTCTATCGTCAATATTCCACCGATCGCCTCGGCGCGTTCACGCATGGTGATCAAGCCCCACCCGCCGGCACGGCCGCGCCTTGAAACAGCGTTCGCATCGAATCCGTCGCCGTCGTCGGCGACCACCAGCTCCAGTTTTCCCTGCTGCACGGTGAGGCTGATGGTGACGTGGTTTGCGTGCGCATGCTTGGTAACATTGGTCAATGCTTCCTGCACGATCCGATACAAGGCGATTTCAATTGCCGGCGCCAAACGCGCGAGATCTCCTGGACCTTGCACCGTAATCGGAATTCCTGCCCGCCGTGAGAACTGGCCGCCGATCCAGCGCAGCGCCGCAAGCAAGCCATGATCGTCGAGCATCGGTGGCCGCAACTCCGCCATGACCTCTTCCACCGAGCGCACGGTGGCATCGATCAACTCCAGTGATTCATGCATGCGTGGCCCCTGCGCAGTCTTGATCGCCGCCGGAAGCTCACTCAACACGATGTCGAGATTGATCTTCAACGCCGTGAGGTTCTGCCCGATACGGTCGTGCAGCTCGCGCGACAGCTCTCTGCGCTCGGATTCCTGGATCTCTACCAGCCGTCTGGACAGTGTTTGCAAGCGTTCCGCGGATTGGCGCAATGCCTCTTCGGCACGCTTGGCCTCGGTGATGTCGCGATAGATGGCATAGACCTCGATCTCGCCGCCAGGCATTGAAACCGGCACACGCAGCATGGCGACCTCCAAGCGGCTGCCGTCCTTGCGCTGGCGAACACCTTCTGCCTGTACCGACTGGCCCCCCGCAACGGCTCTTGCGTATTGCTCTTCATCCTCTTGTGACATGTCGGGCGTGATCAACTCGGCGAGGCGACGGCCAATCGCTTCCTGCGGGGTGTAGCCGAACATGCGCGTGAACTCCCGGTTCACCCGAACGATTCCACCGTCGACACGCGTCAGCGCGACCGACTGCGGCCCCTGCTCGAACAGCTCGTCGAGCAGCGCGCGCTGCTTTCTCGTGCGATCCATCGCCGAGGTGATCAGCACCACCAAGAGGAGCATGACCGGTACGATGCTGATGCCGGCGACGCCCAGTGCAGTGACGTTGACGGCGTGAGATACGTCCGATGGTTGAGCCGAGTAGATAAAAATCGTGCCGGCCATCGACGTGTAATGCATCACCGGATTGGCAAGACCTCTCAGTACCGCACTGCCGTGCCCGCGCCAGCTGTGACGCGGCGCACCGCCGCGCAGCACGAAGCCCAGCGACAGGCCCAGCAAGGAGAACAGCATCGCCAGCAACACGGAGAGCGCGACAAGGATTGGTACGTAGTAGTGCATGCCTTGGAAGCGCATCGCTCCCATCGCGGTGTAGTGCAGGCCGGAAATGCCGATCCCGCCCACCAGGATGCTTGCGAGTATCACGCGTCCCCATCCGATTTTGCCGCGGCCCAACACCGCCAGCGCCGCGGCCGAGCCCGTGATCCCCACCAGCAGCGAGAGCAAGACCATCGGCAGGTCGTACAACACCGGCATCGGCAAGTTGAATGCCATCATCCCGGTGTAGTGCATCGACCAGATGCCGATGGCATCGGCCGTGGCGCCGCCAGCCAGCCACGCCAGCCGGGCTCGACCGCGAGCGTCGCGCAACCGCTCGATCAGATCAAATGCGGCATAGGCCCCCAGAATGGAGATGAGGACCGACAGCAACACCAGGCCCGGATTGTAAAAAACGGGCAGGACCAGTTGTTCAGTGGCCATCAGGCCATTCTAGCCCCGCCGGTGAACAGCCGCGACTCGCCATCTCCATCGCATTTCATTATTGGCCAAGGCGGCACGTTTTTAACGCCGATGAAGGCAGGATGGAGCTTGCCTGTCGCGTAGCGACCTTCCTCGTCGATCCTGCGGACCCTGAACTTGCCGGAAATCGAGCGGCTTCGGCCCGGCAGTTGCCCAACTGCAGGGTCTACGGCCGCGAGACGAGCGCTAATGGCGAGATTCTGATTTCGGGAACTGCGGATGCGGTCGCGCTCAACACGGACACAACGATCGACGTGGTGATCGACTGGAAGAGCGACGTCGAACTTGATGCCGAAAAATTGAATGCTTATCGCAGTCAACTTGAAGCGTACCGCAAGGCCACCGGTGCCTC
>DATNNK010000213.1:0-4852 GCA_035601875.1 Casimicrobiaceae bacterium
TTGCCGGTATTGATCTTCATCGGTTGCATCGGCCTCTGGGATCGAGCGCACCAGCTCTCACCCGACATCGGCCTGCTGGTGGCTTTCGCGCTCGCCCTTTACGCTTTGGCGCTGGCGCCGCGGCGAGCGATCATCGGGGGAATGCTGCTGGGTGGTGCCATGGGCTTCGCATTCCTATTCAAGGGTTCGGCCGCCTCAGCGCTGATTGCGCTCACTGCCGTCCTCTTACCACTGTTTGAACCCTGGCGCAGGCGGCGCTATCTGGCAACGGTGGGCATTGCGGTGATCGTCGCAGCGCCTTTGCTGCTTGCCTGGCCTCTGGCGTTGTACCTGCGCGATCCGGGCTTGCTCGCGCAATGGCTGGAGACGCAGGATGTCGCACGCTACTTTGGCGCGACCCGGGATTCGCCGCCGACCGAGCCGTTTTACTATCTCAAGAACCTGCCTTGGTTTGCGTGGCCGGCATTGCCGCTCGCGCTGTGGACCTTGCGGGTTCGCTCGCGCGGCTATGGCGGAGGCTTGGCAGCAGCTGGCGTGGGGCTGCCGCTGACGATGACCGTGGTCGTGCTGGCGCTGATTTCCGCCGCCGCGGAGCCCCGGGCGACGCTTGCGCTACCGCTATTGTTGCCGATGTCGCTCCTGGCCGCTGCCGAGATCGATACGCTCAAGCGCGGGTACTCGGGCGCGCTCGACTGGTTCGGAATCCTGACCTTCGGCCTGCTTGGCGTTCTGGTCTGGGGGCTGTGGCTCGAATCGCTGCTTTACGGCCTGCCCGAAGCGATGGCGCGGATTTTCAAGGACACTCAGCCGGGCTACCAGCCGCCTTGGCAACTATTTCCGGTCCTGCTATCCGCGGTCCTGACGCTGCTCTGGCTTGCCCTGGTGAGACCGGCGCGGCGCTCGAATCGCAGGGCGATGCTCAATTGGGCGGCAGGGATGACGCTCGTTTGGGGCATGTACATGACCATCTGGCTGCCTTACCTCGATTCACGGCGGAGCTACCGGTCGGTAGCGGAATCGCTGGCGAACCATCTGCCGGCAGACACGTGTCTGGCCAGTCATAACCTCGGCGAGCCGCAACGGGCATTAGTTGAATACTTTCTTAACGTGATCACGGTGCGCGACGACTCGCGGGCTTCGAACCGTTGCAACGCGCTGCTGCTGCAGGCGGCCCGCGACGAATCCGACACACCTCCCGATTCGGCGTGGGAAAAAGTGTGGGAAGGACGCCGACGCGGCGACGACACCGAGCGCTTCGTGCTGTTTCGTCGCCCGACAGCAGGCTCGCGTCCATGAAATTCATCGACGAAGCCAACATCGAAGTGATCGCCGGCGACGGTGGCAACGGGGCGGTATCGTTTCGCCGCGAGAAATACGTTCCGCGTGGTGGGCCCGACGGTGGCGACGGCGGGCGAGGCGGCAGCATCTGGGCGATTGCCGACCGCAACATCAATACGCTGATCGATTATCGCTATGCTCGCATCCACCGCGCCAAGTCGGGCGAAAAAGGGCGTGGCGCCGATCAGTACGGGCGCGGCTCCGAAGATATCGTGCTGCGCATGCCGGTCGGGACGCTGATCACCGATGCAGAGACCGGCGAGCCGGTCGCCGATCTCGCCATGCACGGTCAGAAAGCGCTGCTGGCGCAAGGCGGCAAGGGCGGCTTGGGCAACCTTCACTTCAAGTCGAGCACCAATCGCGCGCCGCGACAATCGACACCGGGCGAAGAAGGGGTACAGCGCATGCTGCACCTCGAGCTCAAGGTGCTTGCCGATGTCGGTCTGCTCGGCTTGCCGAACGCCGGCAAGTCGACCCTGATACGCGCGGTGTCCGCCGCTAGGCCCAAGGTGGCAGATTATCCATTCACGACCTTGGCGCCAAATCTCGGCGTGGTGCGCGTGGACGAGAACCGGAGCTTCGTTGTGGCCGACATTCCCGGCTTGATCGACGGCGCCGCCGACGGCGCCGGACTCGGGCATCAGTTCTTGCGCCATTTGCAGCGCACGCGCCTGCTGCTGCATGTGGTCGATATCGCCCCGCTCGATGGCACCAGCGATCCGGTTGCCGATGCGCGCGCCATCGTCAAGGAGCTCAAGCGCTATGACTCGGCGCTCTTCGACAAGCCGCGGTGGTTGGTGCTGAACAAACTCGACCTGGTCGAACCCGACGAGCGAGCGCAGCGCGTCGCGGCATTTGTCGACGCCTATCGGTGGACCGGGGCGGTATTCGCCATCGCAGCAATCAACGGCGACGGCTGTCGCGAGCTTGCATACGCGATCCAGGATTGGCTGGAGAAACATCCGGCGGAGATGGTGTCCGCATCAGCGGGATGAAACGATGAATTCGCCATCCGAAACCTCCATCGTCGCCGGCGCGCGCCGATTGGTGATCAAGGTCGGCTCGAGCCTGGTCACCAACAACGGCCGCGGGATCGACCACGCCGCGGTCGCGCGCTGGGCGGAGCAAATCGCTATCCTGAGCAAAGCCGGGCGGCAGGTCGCCCTGGTGTCGTCCGGCGCTATCGTGGAGGGAATGCAGCGCCTCGGCTGGACGTCGCGCCCGTCGGCGATTCACGAGCTGCAGGCTGCCGCTGCGGTTGGCCAGATGGGCCTGGTGCAGGCGTACGAGACGGCGTTCTCGCGGTTTGGCTTTCATACCGCTCAAATTCTTCTAACGCACGAGGATCTCGCCGACCGGCGCCGCTATCTGAATGCGCGTTCGACCCTGATGACGCTGCTCGGGCTGTCGGTGATACCGATCATCAATGAAAACGATACGGTGACTACCGACGAAATCAAGGTAGGCGACAACGATACGCTCGGCGCGCTGGTCACCAACCTGATCGAGGCCGACGTGCTGGTGCTTCTCACCGACCAGCAGGGTCTGCACACCGGCGACCCGCGCAAGGATGCGGCGGCGACGCTCCTGCGACGCGGGCGCGCCGGCGACGCCGCGCTCGAGGCGATAGCCGGCGGTGCGGGTTCGCAACATGGACAAGGCGGCATGCTGACCAAGGTGCTGGCGGCAAAGCGCGCGGCGCGCAGCGGTGCATCGACGGTCATCGCCGACGGGCGCGAGCCCGACGTGCTGACCCGGCTGGCCGCGGGCGAAGCGATCGGCACCGAGCTGATTGCCGAAGCCATGACCCTCGCCGCACGCAAGCAGTGGCTCGCCGATCACGTCCGCGTCGAAGGCAGGCTGACGCTGGACCCCGGCGCGGTGCGGGCGTTGACGCGTGAAGGCAAGAGCCTGTTGCCGATCGGGGTATCGGCTTGCCACGGTCGATTCGAGCGCGGCGAGATTGTCGGCTGTTTCGACATCGATGGCCGTGAGATCGCTCGCGGCCTGATCAACTACAGCGTGTCGGAAACGCAGCGTATTCTGGGCAAGCCATCTTCCGAAATCGAATCGACGCTTGGCTACGTCGACGAGCGCGAACTGATCCACCGCGACAACCTGGTTTTGCTCTGAACGGCGCCGGAAACCGGCGCCCGCAGCCGTACTACGCTTTGGGATTGCTATAGGGAGACGGGACCACGGCGTGTGCCCATCCGTACAGGCGCTCACGCCGTGTTTGCGGGCGGTGATGCAGATAACGCTCCAGCTCGGTCAAGCCCCGACGATAGACTTCGCGCTTGAAGTCGATCACGTTTTCCAGTGGAATCCAGTAGTCGTGCCAACGCCAGGCGTCGAACTCCGGATGATCGGTCGCCCGCAGAGACACGTCACTGTCGCGGCCGGTCAATCGGAGCAGATACCAGATCTGCTTCTGGCCGCGATAGCTGCCGCGCCACTCGCGTTTGATCCAATGCTGCGGGACCTCGTAGCGCAGCCAATCCCGAGTACGTCCGAGTATCTTGACGTGCGCCGGATCGAGTCCGACTTCTTCCTTCAATTCCCGATACATCGCCTCCTCGGGCGCCTCGCCGACGTTGATGCCGCCTTGCGGAAACTGCCACGAGTGCTCTCGGATCCGCTTGCCCCAGAAGACCCGATCTTTCGAGTTGGCGACGACAATGGCGACGTTCGGGCGATAACCGTCACGGTCCAGCATCGCGACACCTGTATTTCTGCGCGTTGGCTTAATTCTTGCACAGATCGCGATGCTTGCAAAGGTCCGCACTAGCGGCCACATGCATGGCGCCGGCGACGAATTTGCGTCGCCTTGTGCGAAGTCAGATGCTAGTTCCCGGCAATCTTTGGCCGCCTCCGTGTCGCCACCCCCCACCCGATCTACAGACGACCGGTCAGCAACAGAATGATCAGGACCAGCACCACGACGCCGGCGATCCCGCTCGGCCCGTATCCCCAGCCGCTGCTGTATCCCCACGTAGGAAGAGCTCCGATGAGCGCCAGGATCAAGATAATGAGAAGGATGGTTCCGATGGACATTATTATTTGCTCCTCGCTGTGGTTGACGATTCGCGATGCCGGATTTACGGCGCTCGCGTTCGCCCTGGGTGCCGGAGAGCAGCAGCCGGCATGATTCTACGAGCGAACAGTGCTTTGCAAACCGCGTGCCAAGGCGTGCGGGCGGCTTTCTACGGCGTCGCGCCTCACGACCGGCGACCGCGGTGCGAGCCGCGCGGTCCTGAAGGACCCTGCAATTGCCGCGGAGACGTCGGAAGAACATGCCGGTAAGCCTTACCGCGGCGCTGCAATTCTTGCCAACGCGCGTGGGCCGGCGCTTCCTGTTCCCGGCTCCAGACTTCTCGCTGGAGCGGTGCAGCAATGGTCATTCGTCCGGCCGTACCTTCGCTGGCATACGGGTTGCAGGATGCTCGGGTTCCTGGACTTCCGAAAATCCCCAATGCACCTTCAGGCGCACAAGCCGAAACCGCCCGTCGAGGAG